>CALLIO010000346.1 GCA_938009055.1 uncultured Altererythrobacter sp. | reverse complement strand
GCATGGCCCGGCGTCCCCTCGTGGATCGAGAGGAGGTGGAGCATCGAGATATTGTATTCTTTGAGGAAACTTGTGGCCTGCTCGTCCGACCACGCATCGGGAACGGGCGAGATCGCATAATAAGCGGGCAGATTTCGCTCGAGCGGACCGGGACTGTCGAGATAAGCGACCGCATTGCCCTGCCAGAATTCAGGCATGGTGATGATCTGCGTTTCATTGTCGGCCATGCGGATGATACCGCGCTCTTTGGTGAACGCCTCCGCCTCAGCCAAAGTTTTGCGCGCGGCCTCTTCCAAGCCATCGCGCGGGGCGCGGTTTTCATAGCTTGCATTGAGACCGCATCCGATCACTGCCTGCTCGCGCGCTGCGGCGCCGCGTGCTTCGATCAGGCCGCAATCGTCAATCTTCTCGGACACGGCCAGCATTGAGGCGCGCGTTTCGGCAAAGGCTTTCTCCGCTCGCGCTTTCAGTTCGCCAACGCTCATATCGGTTTGCAGCGCGAAGGCCATTTTGCGCGCATATTTCTCAGGGCCAAGCCGGAAATCGCCCTGCGCGCCGGGCACGACCACTTCATCGAGCCATGTTTGATGCTCTTCCAGCGCGGCGGCAAGCTTCACCTTCGCTGCATCAAATGCCGTGCGATCAACGCCTGACTTTGCAACCTCTGGCTCGATAATCCCGTTCACAATGCCCAAAATACCGGCATTCTGCTTGGCCACCGTTTCGGCATGAACCTTGGGAACGCGGGCGACCTGGATTTGCGCGCGCGCCGTGGCGAGATATTCGGGCAAAGCCTCCATCCGCGCGACAACATTGGGCAGGCGTTCTGCAAACGGGGCATAATCGCGGCTGACCAATGAATAGAGCGAGGAGGACGCAATCGAGTGATAATATTGCGGGTTCCACGCCCATTGCTGCTCTGTATCGTGGCTCCATATGGCATAGAGCAGCGCGTTTTCGAGCAACTTGTAATCGACCTGATTAGCGCGGGATAGCTCGTCAAACGGGATGTGGCGCATTCCGATCAGGAAACCCATCGCGTATTTATAGCCCGTATTACGGCCGGCGACTGAGACATCAGGGAGCTGATCGTCAAACGCGTGATTGCCCAATGCCGTGGCGTAAACAGGATTGATCTCCGCGATGCCTTCAAGATAGCTCGCCGCCATCTTTTCAAACGCTGCATCTGCATCGAAAGAAGCCTGTGCGCTGGCGGCAGAAGCCTCACCCGCGCCCGCGCCATAACTTGCGCAAGCGCCAAGCGGCAAAGCCAATGCGGCGGCGGCAAATGCAAATTTCTTCATCACTTAGTTCCCATTCACTTTATGCGCTTTGCCTATCATTGCGCTTACTTCCGGTCGATAGCCGGGCGAGGACCAGCGCCGATCCGACCAGCGCCATGCCGAGAAAATCGAGCGGACCCAGAACTTCATCGAACATCGACCATCCCACCAACGAGGCAGTGACAGGCTGGGTTAACAGCGCAAGACCGATTACAAGCGGCGAGAAATGTCTGAGCGCAAATACAAGCAATCCTTGCCCTATGATCTGGCTGGTCAGCACGAGGATCAGCACCGGCGTCCAGTCGGTTGGCCAAACCGGCTCGCCCAACGCCAAGGCGATCGCAAGCAAGATCGGGCAAGAGAATATGCTCACCCAAACCAGCAGGCTCCATCCGCCAAAACTTGCCCGCGCGCCTTGCAAATTGACGAGATAGACTGCGTAAAGAACGCCAGCGGCAAGACAGAACAGGTCGCCGACAAAGCTCGTTGTCGAGATTTCCAGACTGCGGCCCAGCAGGATCGCAGCCCCCGCCAATGCGCAGGCAATCGCCAACCACTCGCCGCTTTTGGGAAGCGATCTTGCGACGATAAAGCCCCACATCATCAGCAGCACCGATCCTGCGTTCCCGAACAAGGTCGCATTGCCCAGCCGCGTCATCCCGATCCCGATATGCCAGCTCGCCAGATCAAGCGCGAAAGCGGTCGCGCCAATCGCGACGAATATCAGCATCTTGCGCGGCATTCCCGACAATCGCTGCCCACTCATCCGCGCAAACAGCATCAGGAAGGGGAGCGCCAGCGCCAGCCGCCAAAATCCGGCAGAAACCGGACCCGTATCAGCCAGCCGCACAAACCACGGCCCCAGCGCAAGCGCGACATTGCCGATCAGCAAAGCAGCAAGCAACAGCCATCCCGGCATTGCGCGATCCCCGCTCCCATTGTCCCGCAACAAATCCATCCTTGCGTCCTAGCCGCACCTTCTGCCAAAGCGAAGACAAGTTTTGGAAAGCAACGGGAGTTAGACGCCTTGACCGACAATCTGTTCACACCGCTCAAGCTGGGCGCAATCGAGGCAAAAAACCGCATTTTTATGGCTCCGCTTACGCGTGGTCGCGCGGCCGAACCGATGTTTGTTCCCAATGATTTGATGGCGACATATTATTCGCAGCGTGCAGGCGCGGGCCTGATCCTAACCGAAGCAACAGGCATCAGTACGGAAGGGCTGGGATGGCCTTCTGCGCCCGGTATCTGGAGCGACGAACAGGCCGAAGCGTGGAAGCCATCTGTTGATGCGGTCCACGCTGCTGGCGGCAAGATCGTGCTGCAATTGTGGCATATGGGCCGGATCGTGCATCCCTATTTCCTCGGCGGGGAGAAGCCGGTTTCATCATCGGCGACAACAGCGCCTGGCCATGCGCATACTCCAGAGGGCGTGAAAGATTACGAAGAAGCCCGTCCGCTCGAGCTTTCTGAGATCCCGCGCCTGATCGGCGACTACCGCAATGCCGCTGAGCAGGCAAAGAAAGCGGGCTTTGACGGCGTTCAGCTGCACGCGGCCAATGGCTATCTGATCGACCAGTTTATTCGTGACGGGACCAATCTGCGCCAGGATGAATATGGCGGTCCTGCTGAAAACCGCGTGCGCTTGCTGCGCGAAGTGCTCGAAGCTTTGATCGACGTTTGGGGCGCAGACCGCGTGGGTGTGCGGCTTTCCCCCAATGGCGACAGTCAAGGTGCTGATGACAGCGATCCAGCAACGACTTTCGGCGAAGCTGCCAAAGTGTGCGGTGCGCTTGGTCTTGCCTTTGTCGAGCTGCGTCAGCCTGGCCCAGACGGTACATTTGGCCAAACCGACGTTCCCAAGCAGGATGCGCTGTTCCGCGAACATTATTCCGGCCCGCTGATTTTGAACTCTGACTATAGCGGCGAAGAAGCATCCACCGATATCGCCAGCGGTCGCTGCGATGCGGTAAGCTTCGGCAGGCCCTATATTTCCAACCCAGATCTGGCCGAGCGGATCCGCGTTGATGCGGAATGGGCACCCAATAGGGACGTGCCCAAAAGCTGGTACTTTCCGGGCGAGGCCGGATACACAGACTATCCAACGATGGCAGAGGAAAAGCTCGCTAAGGCTGGTTAGCCATCAGTACCTTATTCGGAACTGTCAGAGGATTGCGCTGAGGAGCCTGCGTCACTGTCAGGTTCCTCCGCAATGGTCGGTGCGCGCGATTGAAGCTGCTCGTAATCGATCATATCATCGGAAATCGTGCCGCCCAGCACCTCGCCCGAGGCTGCTTGGGCAGGCTCGTCAGCCGCGGGCGTTTCGGCTTCGCTCTCGCATGCTGCCAGTCCAAGCGCCAAGGGCATCAGCACGGCGGGCGCGATCTTGTGGTGGGTCATAAAAGCGTTTCCATCGAGAGGTTCAAAAGTCTGTGCTTTCCACTCGCCAATTTATGAAGTCTTGGCAAGATTGGCGAAGAATTCATCCGCGTTCGCGATAAGCGCGTCGTCCCATTGTGCATTGGAAACATTTTGCCCCAAGCGTTCCAGACTGGTGACGCCAAATTCGTCGATCCCACAAGGCACAATGCCGGAAAAATGCGCCAGATCAGGCGCCAGATTGACTGAGAAACCGTGCATCGTCACCCAGCGGCGCACACGAACGCCAATCGCGCCAATCTTGGCCTCGCGACCGTCAATATCGCGGGTCCAAATGCCAACGCGGTCAGGTACGCTCCAGCTTTCAACGCCGAAATCGCCCAATGTGGCGATCACCCAATCTTCCAGCGCATGGACAAAACGGCGCACGTCTTTGCCCCGTTTCGTCAGATCGAGCATGGCATAACCAATCCGCTGGCCCGGCCCATGATAGGTGTAGCGCCCACCGCGTCCGGCCTCGACCACTTCGAACCGTGGGTCGAGCAATTCTTCGCCAGCAGCGCTGGTTCCTGCGGTGTAAACCGGGGGATGCTCAAGAAGCCAGATGAGCTCGTGCGCGGTGCCCGCCTGGATCGCGGCATTGCGCGTATCCATCGCTGCCAAAGCTTCGCGATAGGCGATTTGATCGCTTTCGCGCTGCCATTCGACAGTCGTGCTGGCCGTATTGGCCGCAGGGGTGGAGGATGAAGGATGCTCAGTCATGAAATTATTGCTTGCAGGCCGACATTAGCCCATACCGCTAAGCCAGTGCAATCAGGGGAATTTCAGCGCAATGCAACAGTCAGCAGGTGACTTCAACCTAAGCAAGGTGTGGGATCGCAGCATCGAGCTGGTGATGAGCAATTGGCAATTGCTGGCGATCATCGCCGGTGTCTTCATGCTGCTGCCGACATTGGCGATGTATGTGGCAGTGCCCGAATTGAGCGATATGGGCGCAATGGCACAGCCTGATCCTGATGCCTCACCCGAAGAAGTCTTTGCCGAATTGGGCGATTTGTATGCGGGCATTGCGCCCTATGCTCTGGTGAGCACCGTCCTATCCTTCATCGGCTATTCGGCGATGGTCGCGCTGATGGGCGAAACCGGCGTAACAGTGGGCGAAACGATCAAGCGCGGCGCCAAGTCGGTCCTCACCCTGATTGCCGTCACTGTGCTCTTTTTCCTCGCTTATATGCTGGGCGCCATCCTGATATTCATACCCGTCGCATTGTTGGGCTTAGTGGGAGAGGCCCTTGCCGCCATTGGGGGCATATTGGGCGCAGTGGCAGTGATCGCAATGATGCTGTTTCTGATCGGCCGTTTCAGCGTTACAATGCCCGTTATTGTCCTTGAAAAGGATCTCAATCCGGTCACTGCAATGGTCAAAAGCTGGAAGCTTACCGCACCAAAAAAATGGGCGCTGATGGGTTTTTGGTCACTGCTGCTGATCGCCTATACGGTCATCGCGCTTATCGTAACAAGCGCAGTGGGCGTGATCGCAGCGCTGGCAAGCGGGACAGCATCAGCGCTTATCATGGGGATATTCACTGGTCTGCTGGGCGTAATTGTCGCGATGATTGTGTCAGGTATCGCAGTGGCACTTTACCAAAGCTTGTCCGGCCAAACGGCAGAAAGCGTGAGCGAAACCTTCGAATAGGTGAGCACACGGCGCGAACATGCGCGCCAAGCTATGCGGCAATGCCGGATTGCAAGGCGGGGCGCTCTCGCCTAGCGGTTAACGGGCATGACTTCTGCCCCTTCCCCTAGTGACAGCGCATCATCCAGCGCGCCCACGGGTCGCAACCCGATCTCGCGCGAGCGGATGGCGCTGCTGTTCTCGGTGATGCTGGTAACAGCGGCGGGCAATACAGCGATGCAATCGGTGATGCCATCGATCGGGCGATCGCTGGGCGTCAATGATGTGTGGATCAATCTTGCCTATAGCTGGTCAGCGTTGCTGTGGGTGGTTTGCGCGCCTTTTTGGGCACGACGTTCTGACCAGCGCGGACGCAAGGCTATGATGACGTTGGGGCTTTCCGGCTACGTCGTGTCGATGGTTCTGTGCGGCCTTGCTTTATGGGCGGGCCTTTCGGGCATTATGACTGCGTTTTGGGCGCTGCTCGCCTTTGCCGCAGCGCGCAGCCTGTTCGGCGGATTTGGCAGCGCCGCGCCGCCTGCCGTGCAAGCCTATGTCGCATCGCGCACACCGCGATCAGAACGCACCGGTGCGCTTTCACTGATCGCATCAAGCTTTGGTGTGGGAACCGTTTTGGGGCCAGCGCTCGCTCCACTGATGGTGCTCCCGATACTGGGCCTGACCGGGCCGTTCATTTCCTTTGCCGCCCTCGCCTTCCTCGTCCTCATCATGCTGCGGTTGCGACTACCCAATGACGAGCCGCAATTCGCCGCCAGAGGCAGAACTTTTGACGCGCCCTATGCCGGTGCGCCCGAAGCCAGCGAAAGCGATAGCGAGGAACAAGAGCCTGCCGGCAAAGTGGCACGACTGCGCTGGCTTGATCCGCGACTGCGCCATTGGGTGACAGCGGGGCTTGTCGGCGGCCATGCCCAAGCGATGGTGATGGGTATCGCCGGATTTCTCGTCATCGACCGGTTGGGCCTTGGCGACAATCCAATGGAAGCGACGAGTTACGTGACCATCGTGCTGATGAGCGGCGCGCTCGCCACGCTGGTTGCGCAATGGGGCCTTATCCCCAAGCTCAATCTGGGGCCGCGGGCTGCAACCTTGTCAGGCATGGTCATTGCAGCGATTGGCACAGCGATATTGGGGTTTGCGGGCGAGATGTACACATTGGTGCTTGGCTATGCGATTGCATCTCTTGGCTTTGGCTTGTTCAGACCTGGAACGACAGCTGGAACCTCGCTGGCGGTAAGCCGCGAGGAGCAAGGCCAAGCTTCCGGCGTCGTCGCCTCGGTCGCAGGTGCCAGCTTTATCTATGCACCTGCGCTTGGCGTGCTGCTTTATAATCTCAGCGATTGGCTCGGGTTTGGCCTTGCGATTGTGCTGTGCTTATCTGTCGTGGTCTTGGGCTGGCGGACGCTTGATGCTGATAAGGATCTGACCAAGGATCGCGGCTAAACCGCCTAGAGTATGTCTAGAACAGTATCCTGCGGGCGGCAAAGCCGTACGCCCTTTTCCGTCTCCACCAAAGGGCGGTTAATCAGGATCGGATCGGCTGCCATGGCTGCCAGCACTTCTTCCGCAGAAGCATCAGGCAATCCGCGCTCTTCAGCATCAGTACCGCGCAAGCGCAGCGCTTCAGTGGGGCTCATGCCTGCATCAGCATATAGCTGAGCGAGCTTTTCCGTTGTTGGCGGCTCTTTCAAATATTCGACCACCGTCACATCAACCTTGGAAAGGTTTTCCAAAATCGCGAGGGTTTTGCGTGAAGTGCCGCATTTGGGGTTGTGCCAGATGGTCGCTTTCATCGGGTAATTCCTGAGTTAAGAATTGAACTTGTATGCAGCAATAAGCGCCGCGAAACATCGCCTCAAGCAGATTTAGTCATCGCCACTATCGGATGGATCAGACGATGGTGTGATCGGCCTGAGGGCGGGAACAGCTTCTGCCGCATCTTCATTGCTGATGCCGGGCGCAGGGGCCGCGCTGATCGTTTCCTGACGGCGCGCCACGCGCCCTGCCCGCTCGATCGCGCGCACCAAACGCGGATAGACGCCGCAGCGGCAAAGATTGGGGATCGCCGCTTCGATATCTTCCTTGCTGGGCGAAGCATTGCGCTGGATCAGCGCTGCGCCTGCCATCACAATTCCCGGCGTGCAGAACCCGCATTGGATCGCCCCTTCTGCCACCATCGCCTGCTGCACAGGATGCGACCGGTCGCGCGAAAGCCCTTCTATTGTGGTGACAAAGCGCCCCTCTGCCTCCTCGATAGTTATCAGGCAGCTGCGCAAAGCTGCGCCATCAACCAGGACCATGCACGAGCCACAATCACCGTTGCCGCAGCCATATTTGGAACCGGTTAAGTTGGACGCATCACGCAGTGCCCACAAAAGCGGGGTCTGCGGATCCATGTCATATTCGACCGGACGTTCATTGACGGTCATGCGCGGCATTTAGCGACCCTTGGCTTGTGCTAACAGCGAGCCTGCTCAGTCGCGCCAGCTGGTGTCGACCTTGTCGACTTTGCGCTTCCAAGCTTCAAAATCGAACATGCCAGCGCCGCCTTGTCCCTGCATGACGCTGAGATCACGCTGATGCACATCCACCACCTCTTGCGGGACGACATTGGGCTTGCCCATGCCCACCGTGGCGACCTGAATTTCGCAAGCGCGCTGGAGCGCCCACATCTTCACAAACATGCCTTGGATCGTCTTGTCCATGACAACAGGGCCGTGATTGCGCAGCATGAGGATCGAATGCTCGCCGAGGTTTTCGACCAGCCGCTCGCCCTCTTCTTCGCGCACGGTCACCCCTTCGAAATCGTGATAACCGATGTTACCCTGAAAATTGCAGGCGTAAAAATTGGTCGGCAGCAGCCCGTCTTCATGGCTGCATACGGCCATCGTTTCGGTTGTATGGACGTGGCAGATTGCCTGCGCCCGCTCGCCCAATGTCTTATGGAAATAGGCATGCTGGGTGAAGCCTGCCTTGTTGACCATATATTGCGATGGACCAACATTGTTGCCCTCGACATCAATCTTGACGAGGTTGGACGCAGTCACTTCGTCATAAAGCAGACCGAAAGGATTGATGAGGAAGGTATCCTCCTCGCCCGGCACTTTCAAAGAGATGTGGTTGTAGATCGATTCCGACCAGCCCATCAGGTCGAAAATCCGGTAACATGCTGCGAGATCTAGCCGCGCTTGCCATTCTTCCTGACTGCATTCGACATTGGGTTTGAGCTGCGTAGCCATAACCGACTCTCCTTCTTCGTTCTGATCCTTGGCCAAAGCCTATCGCATGGGAAGGCGCGGTCCGACAAGCCAAACCGAACGCTACACGCCATTCTCCTTGCGCTTGGTGATATTTCATTAACCAAATTCGCTCATACACCGGCAATGTCTTTCAAAGGGGCGCAAGTAGGACCGGCTGCGAATGGATGATCTGTTAACGGACTTTATCGCCGAGACGCGCGAGATGATGGAGGCTATCGAGGGCGAGATTATCGCCTGGGAAGCGTCTCCGTCCGATAGCTCGCGCCTCGATGCGATTTTCCGTTTTGTCCATACAGTCAAGGGCAATTGCGGCTTCTTCGACCTGCCGCGGCTTGAACGGCTCAGCCATGCAGCAGAAGATGTTTTGTCCGAGGTGAGAGCGGGGCGCCGCGAACCTGATGCGCGCTTGGTCTCCACGATTTTGGCGAGCATCGATTGCATCGGCGAAATGGTCAATGCGATCGAAGCTGAGGTGCCGTTTCCAAGAGGCCGCGAGCTGCCGCTGATTTCAGCGCTCGAACGCGGCGAGGATGTCGAAACGGAGGCTGAAGAGGCTCCGAAATCAAGCAAGCCCAGCGAAACACAGCCGGCGGCTCCGCGATCCATCCGCCTGCCAGTAAATCTGCTCGACCGAGTGATGAGCGGCGTTTCGGACATGGTCCTGGCCCGCAATGACCTTGCCAATCGCTTGCAAGGCGCCGGGACGCAGCCCACCATCGATGGCCCGTTCGAACGGCTAACATCGATCCTCAACGATGTGCGCGATGCGATCACGCGGATGCGGATGCAGCCGGTGGAACAACTCTTCGCTCCAATTCCGCGGATTGTGCGCGATCTTTCGCAAGAATTGGGCAAACAAGTCTTGGTAGAGATCGAGGGCAGCGACGTCGAGCTGGACCGCGAGGTTATCGAAATTATTCGCGATCCGCTGACGCATATCGTGCGCAATGCGGTCGATCACGGGATTGAAAGCCCATCACAGCGAATTGAGGCTGGCAAGCATGAAGCCGGCTTGCTGCATCTGACCGCGCGCCAAACCGGCAACCGAATATCGCTTGTTATTTCCGATGATGGCCGCGGGCTCGACGACGAGAAGATTGCTTACAAGGCGCTTGCCAACGGTCTCATCACAGAAGAGCAGCGGGCAAAAATGGATAGCCACGCGATCCATCAACTCATTTTCGAACCGGGACTGTCGACGGCCTCAACGGTCAGCAATATTTCTGGCCGCGGCGTTGGCATGGATGTGGTGCGCGACAAGCTTGAGCGCGTTGGCGGCTGGATCGATGTTTCGAGCAAGGCCGGTGAAGGCACTGCCATTCATCTGCATATCCCGCTCACCATGAGCATTATTGCCGGTCTTATAGTTCAGGTTGCCGGCCAGCGCTTTGCCCTGCCCCAATCTTATGTCGAAGAAGTCGCCTATGGCGCTGATGCCGATCTTGAGCCGACCGAAATCGGCGATGCTTGCCTCGTAACCATGCGCGGACAACGTGTGCCGTGCCTGTTCCTTGCAGACATTCTCGGGCTGGAGCGCAGCGCAAAAATTGAAGATCACACATTCTTGCTTCTGCGGCTCGCCAAAGGAGATCAATTTGTGCTCGCTTTCGACAGCGTTCACAATATTGGCGACATTGTCATCAAGCCTTTGGCGCCATCCATTCTCAAGACTGATCTCTATTCAGGCACAGCATTGCTCGATGATGGTGAGCCGATCTTGCTCTTGGACTTGCCGCTGATCGCCATCAATTGCGGGGTCGCCGATCCCAAGCGCACGCGAGCGGCGACGATGCTCGAAGACAGTGGTGAGACAACGCAAGACGAGCATCAGACCGCCATGCATTTCGTCGCTTTGGACGGCAGCCAACAGGCTGTGCGACTGGAATTGGTCAAGCGGATCGAAACCATTTCAACCCGTGAAATTGATCTGGCAGGCACCAGCCCGCACGCCATTGTCGATGGCGAGATCCTGCCGCTGGCCGGATGCGATGATGCGCCAATCAGCGGAGCCAAAATTCGGCTGTTGAGATTGAATGATGGCAGCCGCGAGCTGGTCTACGCCGTGAGCGAAGTGCTCGATACGGTGCCTCTTACAGAAGCGCCTTTGCCATCCAAAGACAATGCATTCGTCGAAGGGCATTTGCTCATCGACGGACAGGCCGTTGCGCTTTTGAACGGCGCTGCCCTGTTTGAAGCCTTTGGAAGCGATAATGAAAAGCTCCAGCCAACCGTTTGCAATCTGCCGGATAGCGAATGGGGCCGCTCCATTCTGGCGCCTTTGCTTGCCAGCAATGGCTACGCAATCACCTATGGCCAGGGCCAAGGGCAGGCCGACATCCTGATCGCGATTGAGGAAGAGGACGGCGAACAGGCATCAAAGCAATCTGGCGATGCCGCACCGATGATCCACCTTCACGTTCCGCAAAGCGAAGAAGATGGCGATGCACCAAAACATGATGCAAGCTTGCGGTTCGAGCGATCCGCACTGCTGGCCGTTCTCGACAATGTTAGCAATCGTCAACGCGCAGCAGGGGGCAAATCATGAGCGAACCGCTTATAATCTTCAAGATCGCTGGACGGTCGTGTGCGCTGATGGCCAGCGACGTGCAAACCGTGATCGAGCTGAGCGCGATTACTCCAGTGCCCCGCGCGCCGGAATATATCGTCGGGCTTGCCGCCCTGCGCAGCCAAACGCTCACCGTGATCGACACCAGACTGGTTGTGGGCCAAGCGCCGTCTAATTTCCCGACAGATCATCGCGCCGCAGTGGTCCAAGTCAGCGGCCATTCCTACGCCTTTCGGGTCGACCAGGTCTGCGATGTCGGCACCATGCTGAGCGATGCGGACACCATCCCCGGCGGCTTCGGAACCAACTGGCAGGCCTTTGCCAAGGGCATGGTGGAGACCGAAATGGGTCCTGCTTTGCTGCTGAACGCCGCCAATTTCATTGCCTCCTGCGACCAATCTGTGGCCGCTGCTTAATCCATTAGTTACTTTAACTTTCTAGCTAGAACGCAAACAGGGTCAGGAAAAACAAATGCCAACGTGCCTCATAGTCGACGATTCACGCGTTATCCGGAACGTGTCTCGACACATTCTCGAGGCGTTGAACTTCGACGTGTCAGAAGCCGAAAACGGTCAAGAAGGCCTTGATTGTTGCCGTGAGACGATGCCCGATGTGGTCCTGCTCGACTGGAACATGCCGGTTATGACAGGGATCGAATTTGTCAAAGCGCTGCGCAGCGGACCGGATGGCGACAAGCCCAAAGTCGTGTTTTGCACTACCGAGAATGATGTTGCCCATATCCGCGAGGCGATCGATGCCGGCGCAGATGAGTATGTGATGAAGCCGTTCGATCACGAAACGCTTCAGATCAAAATGCAACTGGTCGGATTTTCCTGAGTTAAGCCTCGATGCAACCGCGCCGCTCCCCTTCCCCTGCCGCGCCAAATTTCAAGCCGGCACAGCGCCCCATAAATGTCATGGTGGTGGACGATTCACTGACCGTGCGCACCGTCTTCTCGCGTATGATAACCAGCGATCCCGCGCTGGAGCTGGCAGCAACCGCCAGCACAGCAGAAGATGCCATCGAAAAAGTCGCGGAACAGGCAATCGACGTTGTTCTGCTCGATCTTGAGATGCCCGGCATGGGCGGGATCAAAGCGCTCCCCTTACTGCTGGACGCACGCAAAGGGGTGCAGGTTCTGGTCGTCTCATCGCTTACCGAAGCGGGCGCGGAGCACACGTTAAGAGCGCTGGCGATGGGCGCAGCGGATACGATGCTGAAACCGCGCCCTGGCGGATTTGACGAGGCTTACCGGCTTTCGCTTTTAAAGAAGATCCAAGCGCTCGGGGAATTTCTCGAGCCGGAGGAATTGGAACAGACATCGATAGGCCAAAACGCTGATTTCAGTATTGCGGCGACGAAATCCTTGGGCTTCAAACGCCCTGAACTGATCGCATTCGGCGCTTCGACAGGCGGGATTCATGCACTCACAAGGGTCTTAAAGGCGCTGCCCAAGGGCTTTCGCCTTCCCATAATTATCACTCAGCATCTGCCCAGCTCATTCGTGCCGATTTTCGCACGCCAGATCGAAGTAGCCTCTGGCCGCAAAACGGTGGTTGGTTCCCCCGGAACCCCGGTGCGCCGCGGCGAAATCATGGTTGCTGAAGGCGACGGTCATCTCATCTTCGAGCGTGTCGATGACGCACTTGTCGCCAAAAAGTCAAAAGCACCTGCTCCTAGCGGCTGCTTGCCATCGGTCGATCCAATGTTGTCCAGCCTCGCTGAAACGCTTGATGGCCATGCGCTGGCCGTCATCCTGTCGGGAATGGGCCGCGACGGTGTCGTTGGCGCCAAGGAATTGTCAGATGCGGGTGGCAGAATCTTCGCGCAGGACCCGGATAGTGCAGCGGTATGGGGCATGCCCGGTGCTGTAACCAAAGCGGGTCTAACCAGCGCCTGTCTTCCACCAGAAGAGCTTTCAGAGGCCATCGCCACCGCAGCAGGAGCGTTGGCATGGAAATAAGCGAGGCATCCTTCACGATTATTGCTGACTTGCTCGCTCGCCAAACGGGCCAGCAGCTTACCGAGAACCGGCGTTGGCGCGTGGGGACGGCTTTATCCGGTGTCTTTGCCGAACATGGTGTCGACAATCTCGACCAACTGGTTTGCTTGCTCGAGACCGATCACAAGGGGGCCTTGGCCAAACAAGTGGTTGAAGCCTTGTTGAACAACGAAACCTATTTCTTCCGCGACAAGCCGACTTTTGACCAATTGCCGGAAGACATCCTGCCATTATTGGCAGAACGCCGGAAAAACACTCGCAAGCTGCGCATTTGGAGCGCTGGCTGCTCAACCGGTCAAGAAGCGCATTCCCTGGCGATCGAACTTGCCGAAAAACCTCAGGCATGGGCGCAATGGTCGATCGATATTCTTGGGACGGACATATCAGAAAAGGCGGTCAGCACTGCTCGCAAGGGACTCTACAGCCAGTTCGATGTGCAACGCGGGCTCAGCGTGATGCAGATGCTCAAATATTTCGACGAAACCGATGATGGCTGGCAGATCAAACCGGCCATTCGCAACGCTGCGCATTTCGAGAAGCATAATGTGCTCACATCGAGCCCGAGCCGGGAAAAGTTTGATCTGATCCTGTGCCGCAATGTCCTGCTTTATTTTGATCCCACCACGCGCAAGCATGTGTTTGATCGGCTTTGTGAAGCGCTGGCACCCGATGGATTCTTAATGCTCGGCGCAGGAGAGACCGTAGTAGGCCGCACGTGTCAATTCGCTCCAATCGCAAACAGGCCAAGCCTTTTCGAGCCCGCCCGAGCCGAATTGTCTCGACCGCTCGCGCTAGGCTGAATGCGGATCGCTGGCTTTGCTTGGGCGAGCGGATGGTAAACGCGACGTTTACCATAAATTAGCGAAATACCCTTAACCCTCGACGGTGTGAGATGGGACCAATTGGGGGAGCCCATATCGAGGATCGCTGTGCTTAAACAGGACGACAATGTCAGGATGACGCCGGTCACTTTGGTGATCGTGCCCCTGCTCGTCTTGAGCTTTCTCTCCGCTGTAATTGCCGGCACGGTATATCTCTCCGACAACATCGCCTTTGTTTCGCCAACCAGCCTGCTCATTGCAGGCATCACGATCTATGCGGCGACCATTTTTGCCCTTGGCCGCTTTGGCATTTCCAACGTGCGCGCATTGGAAAAGTTGAGCTTGACCGACGGGCTTTGCGATCTGCCCAATCGCCGTGCATTGCATGCTGATATCGAGCAATATCGCAGGCCTGAAGATGAAGTTGCCTTTGCACTGCTGGATCTGGACGGGTTCAAACAGGTCAATGACCACTTTGGCCATTTCGTTGGCGATCAACTCATCCGTGAATGTGCTGAGATCCTGCGCGATATTTGCGGCGAAGATGCTCGCTGTTATCGCCTCGGCGGCGATGAATTTGCCATCACCATGATTGGCCCGCATGCCGGGACAATTCTGGAAAGCCTGTGCCGCCGTTTCTTCGAACGGCTCACTTCTCCTATTGCTATTGGCGAGCGCCGGGTGAGTGTTGGTGCGAGCGTAGGCATGGCAGGCGCTGCAGCGCACGACACGATGAACTCATCTGAACTTTTACGCCGAGCCGATGTCGCCATGTATGCTTCAAAGCGCGGCGGAAAGATGCGCTGCACTTGGTTTGCAGAAGCGTTTGATCGCAGCCGCGAGGCAATCAAAGAGCTTGATGATGATTTGCGGGCAGCGCTGGCGAAAGAGGAGTTTACGCTCCACTATCAACCGCTGGTCGACGCAGACAATGGCGAGATCGTTGCCGTAGAGGCACTGATCCGCTGGCCACGCCCCGATGGAAGTGTAGTAGGCCCACATGTTTTCATCCCAGTGGCCGAAGATACCGGCCTGATTAATCCGCTTGGCCTTTGGGTTCTGCGACGCGCTTGCCGCGATGCGCTTGGATGGGGCGATTTGAAGCTGTCAGTGAACCTTTCAGCAGCCCAATTGCGAAATTCCGAATTTCCCATCCGGCTTGGCGAGATATTGGAGGAAACAGGCTTTCCTCCGCATCGTCTTGAGCTTGAGATTACAGAGACTTGCCTCGTTACTGATCCAACGGTTGTTGAGCGGAGCCTCGACGTAATCCGCGGCTTTGGCGTGAACATTGCGCTCGACGATTTTGGCACTGGATACGCTTCAATCGGATTTCTGCGTCAGTTCCGCTTTGAAAAACTCAAGCTCGACCGATCACTTGTTGTTGATGCGGGCGAAGACGAAGGCTCGCGGGCCATGATGCTTTCCAGCATTACCGTTGCGCGCGCGCTTGATATGGACGTGACTGCCGAAGGCGTAGAGACCGAGGAACAAGCCCAGCTGGTTCGAACAGCGGGCTGTGACCAAATCCAGGGCTGGCTTTTCTACAAAGCCATGCCCGCCGATGCAGTCGAACAATTAGTTGGAAACACTGAAAGATCGGGCGCGGCCAAAAGCCAAGCCAATGGGGGCGATGGATCATGCTGACATTTGAAGAAGTCACTGCGAAACTGCAGGAAGAAGCCAAGACGAACTTGGCGGCGCATTCCGAAGAGGACGCGCGCTCGAAATGGGCACCAATCCGCTGGTTCAACGATCTGAAACTGTCTAAGAAGTTCAGCACGATCTTTGGCACTTTTGCGATTTCGCTAATCGCTGTCTCGCTGGTTCTGGGCGTTGGGCTCACGCAAATCTACAATCGCTTCATGGTCTCGACTGAGATCCAAGACGCAGTCCTGCAATCGGCTGATCTTCGGGCGACAATTGGCGAAGCGCGCTACAGTTCAGTGCGCTTTATTTTTGGCGAAGAAGAAGCCGCTCTCGACCGCGTCAATAAGGAGCTCGGAGAAGCCGAAGCAAAGGCTAAGACGATCGAACGCACAGTCGATGCGCATTTGCCTATGCAATCAGTCGAGGTCGACAAGACGACGAACCAGTTGAACACATATCGTTCAAAGTTTGAAGAACTGCGCGCTAGCCTTGCCCGCAATGGCGCCGACGAAGGCAGTGTCAGCCTGGCTTACGAATTGTCGCGCGAAGGCGACGCATTGTTCGCTCAAACTGAATCGCTCGAAAGCGCGCTGATTTCCTCGGCAGGCAATTTCGAAAGCGAAGGTCTCAGCTTTTTCTACACGCTGATGACGTGGGTTGCAGTGCTTCTGTTTCTTTCCCTTACCATCCTTGTCATCGGATTTCGCTTTTTGTTGCGTGACTTCACGGCCAAGATCCAGGAAATCACCGATGGAATGCAAAAGCTCACAAATGGAGCGTTTGATTTCGAGATTACAGGGACCGAGCGCAAGGACGAGCTTGGCGAAATGCTGCGCGCGATGGTTCAGTTTCAATATGGCAATATGACGCTCAAAAAGTGGTCCAAGGAACGCGCGGAAAAGGCCGAAAAAGAGCTGGAATTGCAAGAGAAAGCTCAGCGCGAGCGCGAAGAGCTAGAAGCTAAGAAGGATGCTGAATTGGCCGATTTGGCCGCTCAGTTTGAACGCACCGTTGGCGAAGTCGTTAGCGGCGTTGCAGCAGCATCCAGCCAGCTGCAAAGCACGGCGATCGCGATGGCCGAATCTGCCGATGAATCGACCCGTCAAACCAACGATGTCGCGACCTCCATGGAAGAAGCCAATGCAGGCGCAACATCAGCAGCGGCAGCAAGCGACGAGTTTGCAATGTCGATTGGCGAGATCAGCCGTCAGGCAGCTTCCTCAGCCGAGCTTGCTCGCAAGGCCACGGGATCAGCGACCAAGGCGGATCAGACCATCTCAGCCTTGTCTGACTCAGCCGATCAGGTCGGCGAAATCGTCGAGCTGATCCACACCATTGCCCAGCGCACCAATCTCCTCGCTCTCAATGCCTCGATCGAGGCCGCACGGGGCGGTGAGGCGGGACGCGGCTTTGCCGTGGTGGCTTCTGAAGTGAAAGAGCTGGCGATGCAGACCAGCAAGGCAACGGATCAGGTTTCTGAACAAATCCGCTCGATGCAAGAGACAACCGTTGCCAGCGTTTCAGCGCTGCGCTCGATTGCCAATCAGGTCGAGCAATTGGAGACAACTTCGGTATCGATTGCGTCTGCGGTTGATCAACAATCAGTCGCGGGCCAAGATCTGGCGCGCAGCATTGATTTGGCGGCGCGCAGTTCCGAGCGTGTTTCGAGCAATATCTCCGATGTTCGCGCCCTCTCGCTGTCGACCGGCGCAGCAGCATCGCAAGTGCTGTCCTCATCGACCGATCTGGAAGCTCAAGCTTCGACATTGCGCCAGCAAGCCGACGATTTCCTCAAGAAAATCAGAGGGAAATAAGCCGCACGCATCCCTTGTGGGGCGGCAATCGGTTGCAGATGCTGCAATCTAGACTCATGGCAGCCAAAAATGGTATGCTGCGCTCATGAAAAAGATCACCCTCTCGCTCGCCGCGCTCAGCACCGCGCTTGTGGCAATGCCGACAGCAGCCTCTGCTTGCGACCTTGACGGATTGGCGGGCTTCCACCGCTTCAACCCATTTGGCGCAGGACGCGGCTTTAACGGCCTCGCGCCGCCCGCTGCACCGCCGGCTGAAAAGGCGGAAACAGAAAAGAAGACTGACAAGGCTGCTGACGGTTCAAAAGCGGATACGGCCAAAAAAGCCAACGCTAAAACCGTCCAGGAACAAGCGACGCCCAAGCGTTCGTGGGAAACCGATGAAGGCAATGGCCCCGTGTCGACTGAGGCCATGGCGCAAGATATGGCGACGTTCACCTAACGGGCCTAGCCAAGCATGAAACTGACAATTGATGAAGTCGGCAAATCCTTTGCAGGGCGGCCGGTTTTAGGTGGTGTAACTTTCGAGCTTGCACCGAAAAGCCGCGCACTTCTGCTTGGCCCCTCCGGTTCGGGAAAATCCACTCTTCTCAACATAATTTGCGGCCTGCAAACGCCCGACAAGGGCAGCGTATCCTTGGGCGGTCAAGCGATGAGCGGTCATGGCGGGGGCTCTGCGGACACGCTGCGTAAGAGCCATATGGGCATCATATTCCAAACCCTTAAACTTGTCTCTGCGCTCAATGTCAGAGCCAATCTGGCGCTGGCACAAAAGCTGCAGACAAAGGCCAGGAACCCGGCTTTGATCGACGAAACTCTGGAACGGCTGGGGATTGCGCATCGGGCCTCGGCCCGTCCCTTTGAGCTCAGCCAGGGCGAGGCGCAGCGCGCAGCGATTGCCCGCGCGCTGGTGGTGGAACCCGATATTCTGATCGCTGATGAACCCACGTCTGCGCTCGATCACGCAAACACCGAAACCGTGGCGCAATTGCTGATCGAAGTCGCGGACAAAGCGGGCGCAACCTTGCTGGTCGCGACCCATGATGACCGGCTGAAGCCCTATTTCGAGCAGACTTTGACGCTGAAGGCGGGGAACTTGGCAGTATGATCAATCTTGCCCTTGCCTATCTTCGCGATCGTCCGCTTACCACGGCGCTCAATGTGCTGTTGCTCACGATTTCAGTCGCGATGCTGGTGTTGCTGCTGCAATTCGGCAATCAGGCGAATGAGCGTTTCGAGCGCGACGCAAAAGGCGTTGATTTGGTGGTCGGCGCAAAGGGATCACCGCTGCAGCTGATCTTGTCTTCAGTCTTCCATGTCGACCAGCCAACCGGCAATGTGCCCTTGAGCAGCCTCGAATTACTCCGCAGCGATCCTGCCGTGGCGCGCGCTGTCCCACTGGCGCTAGGCGACAATTTCAATGGCTACCGCATTGTTGGGACAGACGAGAGTTTTGCCGAGCTTTATGGGCTTGAACTGGCTCAAGGCGCCGCATTCGAAAAGCCGATGCAAGCGATAATGGGCGCGAAAGTGGCAGAGGAAACGGGCGCTAAGCTAGGCCAGAAATTCGTTGGCAATCACGGTTTCGGTGATGAGGAAGAGGGCGCACAAGCCCATGACCACGCCGCTTTTGAAACGGTTGGCATTTTGGCTGAGAGCGGCACGGTGGCTGATCGCCTGATCCTGACCTCGTTTGAAAGCGTTTGGGATGTCCACGGTATTGCGCATGACCACGATGAGCATGAAGGCCATGACGATCACGCCGATCACGAGGAACATACAGGCCACGAAGACCACTCCGATCACGATGCGCATGCCGACCATTCGGGCCACGACAATCATGCCGATCATGCTGATGATATCAGCGCGGCGGAGAACGTACTCCAAGCAAGCGGCGATGGGCTTCAGCCCGAACTAACCGCCCTGCTCGTCAGCTATGCCAATGCTTCTGGCGCGATCCGCATTCCCGCCATGATCAACCGCCAGACTGAAATGCAATCCGCTGTCCCCGCCACAGAAACTGCGCGCCTGCTCGATCTGTTGGGCGCAAGTCTTGACGGCATCCGCATCTTCGCTTGGCTTCTTGCCCTTACCGGAGGGCTGGCGATCTTCGTAGCCCTGCTCAATATGGCCCGCAGCCGCGAGGCTGATCTAGCACTGCTGCGCGTTATGGGTGCGAGCCGCGTTCAGGTTTTCGCAACGGTGATTATGGAAGGGGTCATTACCGCAGCGATTGGCGCTGTTTTGGGCTGGTTGTCAGCGCATGCACTTATCGGCATTGCGCGGTCAAACTTCCCGACATTGAGCGATCTGGGCCTTACACCGTGGAGCCCGGTCGCTGCAGAATGGGGCTTATTGCTAGCAGTGATCGCCATCGGCGCGCTTGCAGCTTTGGTCCCAGCCTTGCGTGTATACCGGCTTGATCCCGCGCAAGTGATGGCCAGAATGTGAGACATTGAGAAGGTTTTACGAAGTGATGCAGTCAATCCTAACCAAATGCGCCGCCGTGCTCGCTATGGGCGCTTTGTCCGTTACCAGCATGCCGGCTGCAATGGCGCAAAAAGACGGCGGCCCTGCTCCGGTTGAAGACATTTGGAAACCCGCCGCAACGCCCAAAGGTGGCGTATCGTGGAAAGTGCTTGAAGCGACAGGGGAAACCACGCGCAAAGACAAGCAGGGCTATATCGTTTCCAAACCCAACTTCACCAGTCAGGTCAAAAAGCTTGCCGGAAAACGCATCAAAGTTGCCGGATGGATGATGCCGCTGGAAAACGGCAAGACTCAAAAGCGTTTTGTGCTGCTCGCCTATCCCCCAGGCTGCCCGTTTCACTTTCACGCAGCCCCCAACCAATTCATCGAGATTTATGCCGACAACCCCTTCCCAACCAATGAGACAAAGATGTTTGTCGTCAGCGGTGTGCTGGAGCTAACCGGCTATGATGAAAGCGGAATCTTCTATCGGCTCAAGCAATCACGCGAGAGCAGCTAGACGATAATGAAGCGATCCGAGCTGTCATTGATAAGCTCGGGCCCGTCTTTGGTCATGATGACTAAATCTTCCAGATGGCAACTGCCGCCCATCCCGCTATCCAAAAGCGGCATGTCGATACTCAGCACCATATTCTCTTCCAGGGCGATGTCCGCCTTCGCATAGCTGCCAAAGCCAGCGATATTCTCATCATCGGAGTGATGCAGCCCGATCGTATGCGGGCTGAGCGCGTAACCGACATCAAGGTTGGTTTCCTTGAAGAGCTTATTGCCCAGTGCGAGAATCTCTGAGAATTTCATGCCGAGCTTCAACTCTTCGCGCAACCTATCCCAAGTCGTCGAGAGACCTTTGATAATCTTGCCCATTTCGCGATTGGGCTCACCGACACAGACCGTGCGGCCATAGTCCCCATGATAGCCGAGATAGGTGCTGACACAGTCGATCAAAAAGGCGCGGCCTTCCTTGAGCTCGCCTTGCGAAACGCGTGACATCAGCGTGTCAATCATCATGAAATGGCCAGTGTTGTGACGTTTGGCGCATTCCTGCCAGAACAGCCCGCGCAAATCGTCGAAGGTTGCTCCGTCTCTAACTTGCAAGGCAGCAGCACGGCCAGAGGCAGCGTTGGCGGCAGCGGCATAGCGCATCAGCTCCAGCTCCATCGGCGATTTCTGGATGCGGATTTTGCGGATCAGCGCCTCGCCATCGACGAAGTTCAGATCAAGACCCGATCGTTCCAACAGCGCGCGTACGCGGTGATCATCGACCGCAACGGTCTTGTTGGGAAGCGGATTGTCGAGCAATTGCTTGAGCGCGGCCGCTTCGATTGACGCGCGCAAATCCTTGCTTTCGCGCGCCACTAAGCCGTGGCGATAAGCTTCTGATGCGCTTTCAGGATGGATGGTATTGCGCCGTGGTATAAACGGCAGACCCGGTGCACTGGCGATTTCCTTGGGATCGGTAAGCTTTGGGAACCCTTCAAAGTCGGCGGGGAAGCCGACCATCACCACATTCATCCGATCAAGCTGCTCTTTCGCGGTCCCTTGGAAATAAATGCCGATTTGGGATGTGATCATCGTCGGCTTGCCATCGTCATGGGCCGACAGTGTCGCCAGTTCGATGCCGGAATCATACCCCAGCAGGAACGCCCCCGATTGGTGGCCGGTCAGATAGTAGAAATTCTCTTTCTTGGCGCAGATCAGCAGATCGACCTTGGCTTCTTCTAGCTTGGCGCGCGCGCGTTCCTGATTGAGTAAGAGGCCTTTCAATTCGGTTGGCCTGGGCGGATCCATCACGGGGTTGAATTGCCCGGCTGTCGCCAGCCGCTCGCTCGATTGGGCTCCCGATGCACTGGCTGCCGAAGCCGTACCCAGCGCCGCTCCTGCTGCGGCTAGGCCCGTGAGCGTGTCTCTGCGCGTAACACCCATTATCTCTCCAATCCATCCTCTGGTAAAACGAACATTTTGACCATTGCATCAACGTGCCGCCGAATTTCTTCTTCTGCTGTCATGTCTATACCGAAGCGCTCGTTGAGTTCGGTTGCGGCAAACAGCATCGAACGCGAGGCGGAAATCTGCATGTAGTAGAGATTGAGCGCAGGAATATCCTGTCGGAAAAGACCCTGTTCCTGGGCGAGCGCAGTGCGATTGATCGCGCGATCAGAGAAAGGTCTCAGGTAATTTTCGGATAGCCATTCGAACCGCTCGCTGCGGGTGAGCGATTCAAACATCACGATCCGCATAAGTTCAGGGTTTTGAGCGTTAAAGCGCGCATATCGCTCGATATGCTGGATCAGCTGTTCACGTTCGGAAAGCTGGTCCCACTTGTCCGAACCCTCGAAGATAAACGCTTCGAGCGCTTCGAAGAGAAACGCGGTTGTCGCCCGCCAAAGCTGGTTCTTGGACGAATAGTGGTATTTGATTGAACCGTGATTGACCCCGGCCAGATCAGCAATCTGACGAACGGAGGCTCCTGCAAAGCCTTCGACGGCGAAGACCTTGACCGCTGCTTGGAGCAGTTTCGACCGGGTATCTAATTCAAGTGCTACTTTCATGATCTCTTCCGCAAATAGAGTGCGAGCGGAGGCCCCAGCCCCCGCTCGCGGGAGAGACTAGACTAAAAATCGGTCTTCACGCGAATCCCAAATTGCTGGGGTTCGCCAACGATACGGTTGACCACGCCGCCGAACAAACCAAGTGCGAGCCCGCTCACAAAATATTCCT
>CALLIO010000345.1 GCA_938009055.1 uncultured Altererythrobacter sp. | reverse complement strand
CCCCGCGAACTATGGACATGGCCGTAAGCGATAGCGCAGCAGCAAACAATCAGGAAGCTAGGGGCGAAAGCCGCCCGCTGGCCGTGGAAGCGCGCGGCCTTGTGAAGCGTTTCGATAACACTGTGGCGGTCAGCCATGTCGATCTCTCGGTGCCTGAAGGCGCGATCTACGGCGTGCTTGGCCCCAATGGTGCAGGCAAAACCACGACATTGCGGATGCTGCTGGGCATTATTGACCCCGACGAGGGCGTGCGCCGCGTTTTTGGCCATGACCGCCCGCATGATATTGCCCGGCTGATCGGCTATTTGCCTGAAGAACGCGGGCTTTACCCGTCAATGAAAGCGATTGAAGCGATTGCCTTTATGGGTGCGCTTCGCGGGCTGACTTTGGCAGAGGGGCGCAAGCGCGGCATGGAAATGCTAGAAGCGCATGGACTGACCCATGCGGCTGAACGGCAAATCCGCCAATTGTCAAAAGGCATGGCGCAAACCGTCCAATTGCTGGGCACGCTGCTGCACAAGCCCAAGCTAGTAGTGCTGGATGAGCCGTTTTCCGGCCTTGATGCCATCAACCAAGGCAAGCTGGAGCGGATGATCCGCGCGCTGGCCGATGATGGCACAACGGTCATCTTCTCAACCCATGTCATTCACCATGCTGAGCGGCTTTGCGAAGGCGTGGCGATCATTGCTGGCGGCAAAGTGCCCTATGCAGGCAGCGTAGAGGCAGCGCGCGACCGCATACCCGCGCAAGTCCGCTTGGAAACCCGCGCCCGCGAAGGGGCATGGATGCAAGCGCTGCCCGATGATGCTCGGCGTGAAGGCGATTTCTTCATGTTCTCGCTTCCTGAAACAGGCGTTGAGCCATTGCTCAAACAATTGATCGAAGGGGAGGCAGGCATTCTGTCGCTATCCATCGAACGCGCCGGATTGCACGATGCTTTTGTCCATATTGCGGGCGAGGCAGCAGCGGCAGAAATGGGCGAAGGCGCAGGAGAGAGCGAATGACCGATATGGCCTCCACCTCACGCCTTTCAATGTTGCAAGCGGCCTTTGTGGTCGCGCGGCGTGATTTCAGCGCAATCCTTTTTTCGCGCAGCTTCTTCTTCTTTCTGCTCGGCCCCCTGTTCCCCGCAATCATCATGGGTCTGTCATTCAGTCTTGGCTCGGTTGCCGCTGAAACCAAGATTGAACCCGCCATTGCCGTGCAGATGAGCGAGAATGATATCATCCGGCTCGAGCGTGCGCGGGACAAGCTAGCCGATGAATTGGGCGGCGGATCTGTGCCCAAGATCAAAGTGATCGAGCCTGATCCAAGTGGCGCGCCTATCGATGTGAACGCCATTCTTGCCGACAAAAGCGGTAAATATGGCGCTGTGCTGACCGGCTCGCTCAGAGAGCCTGTACTCACCGCAACACCTGATCGACTGCGCGCATGGCGCGGGCTGGTGGCAATGCAATTGGCACTAACACAATCGGGCGGGACGATTGCCTACCCTGATCTCGATACGCAAGAGATTGAGACCAGCGGGCTTAAAACCAAGGATCAGCGCGAGGATACAGCGCGCATTTCCATGACAGTTCTCTTCATGCTGATGATGATGCTGGCGGGCATGGTGCTGTCCAATCTGGTTGAGGAAAAGGCCAATAAGATCATCGAGATTCTGGCCGCCGCACTGCCGATGGATGCCGTGTTCCTTGGCAAGCTGTTCGCCATGCTCGCCGTCTCGCTTTGTGGGATTACGGTGTGGTTCTCGCTTGCTGGCGCATTCTATTATTTCGGCGGCGACATTGGCGGATACCGCGAAGTCATCGACAATGCGCCCGAGCCGGGTGTTGGCTGGCCGCTGTTCGCATTGCTGTTCGTCGTCAATTTCTCGATGGGATATCTGCTGATCGGCTCGATCTTCCTTGCAATTGGCGCTCTCGCCAGCACAGTGCGCGAAGTGCAAACATTGTCCATGCCGGTCACAATGCTCCAGCTGTTCATCTTCATCTTCGCCAGCTTTGCGCTTCTGGGCGGAGCGTTTTGGGTCGAGCTGGCAACCATCCTCTTCCCGCTGTCCTCGCCCTTCGCAATGATCGCGCGCGCAGCCACTAGCGAGCTCGTTTGGCCGCATTTGCTGGCGATTGCTTATCAAGCCGTGTGGGTGCTGATCTTCATCCGTGTGGGCGCCAAGCTCTTCCGTACCAAAGTGATGAAATCGGGCGGCGGCGGCCAAGCGAACAAGCGCTCGCTTTGGCAAAGGCTGACCAATCAGCGGCCAAGCCAAGCGACGCAAGGTTAGGGCAAATTTAAGTTCGCCATCAAAACCTAATATTGACATCTGTGTCAATAAAGGCAGGATGCACTCCAAAGAGCGACCCTTGAGAGTCGTCTCTAGCAGGAGAGTATGATGGCAACGCTGGCCGAAGATAAGCCGCAGGACAAGCAATGGACGCGCTCACCCAAAGCGCATGAGGCCTTGAAAGCGCATTTTGAAGCCAATCCTGAAACGCGCCCAGACCATCCGCACAAATGGGACACCAGCCGCAGCGATATCTATGCTGAAAACCGCTGGGAGCCGATCTTTGAAGATATGCGTGCGCATGGGCCGCTGCATTACATCCCTGAAAGCCCGTTTGGCCCCTATTGGAGCGCAGTCAGCCACAAGGTGATCCAGCATATCGAAGCTCTGCCCGAAGCGTTCTCTTCCAGCTGGGAGCATGGCGGCATTACGATCCTCGAGCGGATTGATGATGAAGAATTTGCCGAGGGTGAAGAGCGTTTCGAATTGCCGATGTTCATCGCGATGGACCGGCCCAAGCACACTGGCCAGCGGCGCACCGTTGCGCCTGCATTCAAGCCTGCTGAAATGCGCCGGATGGAAGATTCGATCCGTCAGCGCACGGGCGAATGCTTGGACGCCTTACCGCGCGGCAAGACATTCAATTGGGTGGACGATGTTTCCATCCCGCTGACCACCGGCATGCTCGCATTGCTGTTCGATTTTCCATGGGAAGACCGCGATCTGCTGACCTTCTGGTCGGATTGGTCGGGCGATACCGAGCTGATGCTGGCAGGCAAAAGCATGGAAGAAACGCGCCGCGGCATCCAGATGGAAATGGCGGCCTATTTCCAGCAACTGTGGGCGAAGAAATCGGGCGAGGAACCCGGCGCTGATCTCATCTCGATGATGATCCATTCCCCTGCAATGAACCAAATGAGCCCGCAGGAATTCATGGGCAATCTGGTGCTGCTGATCGTGGGCGGGAACGACACCACGCGCAACACGATGTCGGGCATCATCCATGCGATGGATAAATTCCCCGATCAGCGCAAATTGTTCGAAACCCAGCCTGATTTGATCCCCAATGCCGTGCAGGAATGCATTCGCTATCAAACGCCGCTGAAACATATGCGCCGCACCTGTACCGAAGATACTGAAGTGTTCGGGCAAATGATCAAAAAAGGCGACAAGGTTGTGCTGTGGTACAATTCCGCCAATCGCGATGAAAGCGTGTTTGACGATGCCAGCAAGCTCGACATTACGCGCGAAAATGCCCGCCGCCATCTCGCCTTTGGCTATGGCATCCACCGCTGCGTGGGCGCGCGCTTGGCCGAATTGCAATTGCGCATTCTCTTGGAAGAAATGCATGCCCGCCGGATGCGCGTGCATGTTGCGGGCGAGGTTGAGCGTGTGCGCGCCAATTTCGTTGAGGGCTTCCGGGTGCTTGAGACCGAAATTACGGAATTCTGAGCACTGCCAAAGCCATAGTGAAACCTTTTCGCGCTCGCCTGCGAACCTGTTAATAGGATCCAAGCGAAGCCTGAAGGAGTGATTATGCCTATCGCCAAAGCATCGCGCCGCCATATTCTGGCTGGCCTTGCCGCTTCTGCCGCGCTGCCCGTGCTGGCAGCTTGCGGCGCTGCCCCTGCGCAAGCCAAGAATTTCCCGGTCAATCTCACCGAGGCTGAGTGGCGCAAGAAGCTAACCCGCTCTGAATTCCGCATCCTGCGCCAAGCGGGCACCGAACGCCCCTTCTCCTCACCGCTCGACAAGGAAAATCGCCGCGGCACATTCGTGTGCGCGGGTTGCGGCAACCGGCTCTATTCGTCGAAAACCAAATTCGACAGCAAAACGGGCTGGCCCAGCTTCTACGCACCGATTGATCGCGGCGCGGTGGGCACAACCACGGACTACAAGATCGGCTATCCGCGCACGGAAGTGCACTGTGCCGATTGCGGCGGACATTTGGGTCACATCTTTAGCGATGGCCCCAAGCCAACCGGCAAGCGGCATTGCATCAATGGCTTGGCGTTAGATTTTGTCCCGGCTTGAGCCGGTTGGAGACTTTATCCCGGTCTAATCGCTCTTAACGCGCCAAGCTTTCAATCCGCTTTCTGACTCAAGCTCGATTGGCTCCAGCCAGTCAGGTGTCTGGCCGCTCATCAAATCTGCAGCAAAGCCATCGGGGCGCGCATAAGAATAGAGCGCAACTTCGTGAAGATCAGGGCACAGCGCAACATAGCGCGAGCCACGCGTTTGCAGAACGCCCTTCGCCGATTGTGTCGATCCGGTCAGCGTTTCAATCACGACAACCATGCTTTCCTCGCCGCGATGGTGGCCAGTTGCCACAACGCTATGGTGCGTTTCCAAAAGCAAGCGCGGAGATATGTCGAGCGGCGCAAATATTTCGCCTTGCGGAAGACCTGCAAGCAATTTCGCGCTTTGGGCGATTTTGCAGCTTGATACTTTGCTGCTGCTTTCAGCGATGATCTTGGTCGCTGGATCATCCTTTTCAGGGATGATGCTTTGCACTGCGAGCACTGGCATAACGGGCGCCAAAGCAAATATCAGCGCAATCATGCCCATAACGCGGTGCATGGGCAGCTGCATTTCGCGAATGCGCCGCAGCCAATCGGCAATTTGCCAGCCCATCGGCACTGCGGCCAATGCCGCTGCCAATGCTCCAGCACGCGCAACCAGCATCGCGACCAAAAAAGCAGCAATCATAAAGGCGCAATATTCCTGCCAGAATTGACGCTGAGCACCCTCAGTCTTGCGCGCAAAACGCAGAGCAGCCGCAATCCCAAGGAGCGGGAAGACAATGATTTGCAAGGCTGCACCCAAAGGTTGGCGCCAGATTGGCAGCCCTTCGCCTACGCGCTCGTACCAAAAGTCGATCAGTATCGGGTCAAGCCGCGAAAAGTTGGAGCCTGCGCATTCAGGAACCCATGCGAGCAGAATGGCGATCGCCCCGCCGCCAGCGACTGCAAAGCCTGCCAGAATGGCAATGCGCGATGCCGGATTGATCCATGCAAGCGCGCCAAGCACAACTGTGCCCCACACAAACATGGCGATATGGGCTGGTCCGATTGCATCACAAAAAGTGATCAGGCCGCGCGCATCCTTAGTCGCGAGATAGAAGAAGACAGAGCCCAAGCTCAGCCCTGCCATTACCCAGCCAAGCCAAAGCCGCCCGCTTCGGCGCTGCCACCAGCGCCATGCCATCAACGCGCAGATCGCTGCGGCCAAAGGAAGCCCTTCGAGCGAGATTGAAAGCCAGGCGGCCATGGCCAGCCCTGCAACCAGCCCGCCTTGCCATGCCTTGCGCGCCATAATGCCGTTTACCGCGACAAGCCCGCCAATGATCTGCCAGCCATGATGGTCGATCCGCATTGGAGCCAGCTGGAAGAGCAAGGGAACGGACAGCACAATCGCAATGCAAGTCATCACAATCGGTGCTTCGCCCAATGTCTTGGCAACGATCCGCCCGGTCAGGAGCATCACAAGCCCCAAACTCATCAACGGCACAATTGTAAGCGCGACCAGCTCAGCATTGGAGCTGCCGATGATCGGCGTCAGTGCCATGATCACCAGCGCGAGGGGAATATCGACAAAGCGCGACCAATGCATCAGCACGCCGCCTGATGGCGCATCCACGCGGTATTGATGAAGATCAAGCCAGGCTTGTCCGCCCAATAAATCGCGCACTTGAAGCAAGCGCATAATGTCATCAGGATCAGGGAAGCGTCCGCCGATGATACCCACCAGATTCACCAGCAGAACCACAGCTGAAATCGCCAGCCAAGCAAGGCCTACACGCTTGGCATAGGCAGGTTTGGCGTGATTGTGGGGAAGAGCGGTCAGCACCGCTGTTATCCTTGGGGCTCGCCGCGAAAAACGATTTTCGAGCGCAGCAGCCATGTCGCGATAAAGCTGACAATAATGGCGATCAATTTGGCAATGCGCGGATCAAGGCCAGCCATATCCGCCCCGCCAACAATGGCAGTGGTCAGGCCAAGGCCAACCAGAGCAGAAATAACGAACAAAGCCTTTTGCTTGGTCCGCTCCATGCCGCGCTGCGCCACAGTGTCCTGAAACACGGTGCGGCTTGAAAGCAGCCAATGGGCGAGAATACCAAGCGAATAGCCAATCGCAGAAGCGGGCGCTGCCAGCATGCCCAGCGCCATCAGCGCCAGAAAACTGCCAACGTCAACGGCCAGCGCGCCAACGCTTGCACCGATATAACGCACAAAGCGAATGTCCCGGAATTTGGTCAGCAATTCAGTCACACCTAAGCCCCCAAAATGTGCGTGAATGTAAAAACGCGAAAGTTGGGCGACACCGCCTGGAAACCTTCCAGCAGCATCGCCCACCCCCTCCAAACGCTTAGCCAGCTTTGCGAATACGCTCTGGCACATCGCGCATCGAATTGAGCGCTGCGGCCTGGTCTTCGCTTACTGGAATACGCGCAGGTTCTTCGCTGTCGGCGGCTTCCACTTCAGCTGCGGGAAGGACTTTTTCTTCGCCCTCATCGCCTGCCTCGTGATATTCCGCATCCTCGTTGACACACCAGGTGTCGTAGACGCGCTCGCCAGCAAGAATGTTCTCAACCGTCAGCATCGCGGTCATCATCGCGTGATCCTGATTGTTGTAGCGGTGCATGCCGTTGCGGCCGACGAGGTGAAGCGAAGGATATTTCTCTTCAAGCTCGAGGCGCATCGCATCGACATTGGCTTCGTATTCGTCGTCATAGACAGGGTATGCCTTTTCCTGACGAACCACGACACCGCCGGTGACTTTGGTTGGATCGCATAGACCCAGAATTTCCATTTCCTTGGTCGCTTGCGCCACTAGGGTCTCGTCTGATGCAGACCAAAGCCCATCACCTTCGAAGCAGAAATACTCAAGACCCACGCAAGCCATATCATCGTCCGGGATCATTTCCGGTGACCAGCTGCGGAAGTTTTGCACGCGGCCTACTTGTACCCGGTCGTCATGGATATAAATCCAATTGTCCGGGAAGAGGTCTTCCGATTTCACCATCAAAGCAACGGTGAGGAAGTCGCGATATTTGAGCTCATTGGCTTGCAGCGTTGTCTCTGGCAGCGGATGCATACGTTTGGACAGCTGACGCATAGGGGCCGAGCTGATGGCGTCCTTCGCATGAATGCGTACCGGACCATCAGGGCCGTCGGCCGTCATCGACCAGCCGCCATTGCCATCGCTGGCCAATTGACCCAGCGCATGACCCATCAACACTTGGCCGTTGCCAGTGGCGAGGATCTTGTCGCGCGCTGCATCCCACATCATGCCAGGGCCAAGCCGTGGGTAGCGGAATGTTTCGAGCAGGGTTTTGACTTCCTGACCGTCGTTTGGCTTCTTATTGAGGCCGAGCGAACGCTTAAGACCATCGGTCACAGCATTCCACAGCGACAGACCTTTAATGCGTTGAGCGGCCCAATCGGCGCTCATTTCATCGCAAGGCATGCCCCATACTTTCTCAGTATAGGTCTTGAAGAAGATCGAATAGAGTTTGTGGCCGAACTGGTTCGTGGTCCAGTCTTCAAAGCTGCGAACGTCTTTGATCGGGAACAGCTTGTAACGCAGATAGCTGACCATGCAGGCAGTTGAGCGCAAGATGCCCAGATTGCCCAGCGCTTCGAAAGCGCGCAGCGGGTAGCTGTAGAATTTGCCTTCATAATAGATCCGGCTCATGCGCGGACGCTGAATGAAGTCGTCGGGCAGAATCTCGTTCCACAAATCGACCACTTGCTGCGACTTTGAGAAAAAGCGGTGACCGCCAATATCAAAGCGATAGCCTTCGTGCTCGACCGTGCGGCTGATGCCGCCCACATAAGTGTCGTCTTTTTCGATGATGGCGACTGTCTTGCCCTGTTTTGTGAGCAAATAGCCTGCAGTAAGTCCTGCAGGGCCTGCGCCGATGATCGCCACGTCGACATGAATGTCGCCTTTGGCTTGACCTGAATTTTGCATTGTATCCTTCACCATGGTTTCCCCCGTTTGAGATGGCAGGACCAAGGAATGAAGAATAATGGTTAGCGAATAGTAAACGCGGATCGAGATTTCGTTAAAGAATGGTGCGGGTGGTGGGACTCGAACCCACACGATCTATAGGATCAGGGGATTTTAAGTCCCCGGCGTCTACCATTCCGCCACACCCGCCCGTTCGGCCGCACCTGCACAGTGCCGCTCGGCGCACGCTCAAAAGCGCAGGCACGCGCCTTAACCGCCAATGCCGCGCACGGCAACGGATCAACGAAAACGCTGGTCAATTCGAAATACGAAAAAGGGCAAAGGCTGGCCTAAACAAAGGCTGGCCTAAGGGAAGGCTGGCCTAAGGGAAGGCTGGCCCTAGTCGTTCAGCTTGCGCCGAATTTCCTTGCCCGCCTTGAAATAGGGAACCCGTTTTGCCGGAACGTTGACTGAATCCCCGGTCCTGGGATTGCGGCCCTGGCGCGCTTCACGCTCGCGGGTAGAAAACGCACCGAAACCGCGCAGCTCGACCCTGCCACCTTCGGCCAAGCGCTGGGCAATCTCGTCAAAGAAAATGTCGACGACTTGCTCAATCTCTTCCGTCCGAAGATCAGGGTTTTCGTCGTGCAATGCCTGAAGAAGTTCAGATCTGATCATTATATTCTCCCGGTCACTCCACCCATGCGACCGATTGGGTGGGGGCTTCCCCCCCGATTTCACTCAGACCAAACAGCCCCGACCCGCTAGGCGTTTGGTTTCAATAGATATGATCGTGCCAGAGGCAGAGCCGTCTCGCAAGCGCACAAAATAAAAATCTGCGCGAATTACGCTTGAAAATCGATTAAACCCTAGGCGTCTTCGACGAGTTGTGCCGGATTGAGACCCAATCTTTGGATCCGCGCACGGATTTCCGGCCATTCCTCGGCGAGAAATTGTTCACGCTCGCGCGCGCGCAGACGTTTGGCCGCACCATTCACGACATACATGCCGACACCGCGTTGGACCTCAACCAATCCGTCGTTTTGGAACTGCTGATAAGCCTTTGCAACTGTGAGGGGATTGGCCCCCTGCTCAGCCGCCAATGCCCGCACTGAAGGGAGCATTTCGCCTTCTGCATATTGCCCTTCAAGGATGGAGGCTGCGATCTGATCGCGCAGTTTCAAATAGACGGGACGGCTTTGGCTCATGGACATTCTCGCTTCAGGTGCTGCAGTGCCATAATACAGCAGACCGCGTCAAGCGAATGCTCTTGTGGACACATTGTGCTTTCGCGCGCTTGGCGTGTGCGGTTACGGCTGCAACTAAAGCTTCACAGCAGAAAATTCGGCGCTAGTGTAGCTCGCCATTGGACAAGCGCGTGCGGACCGAGGGAGGCTGCGCGCGTGTTTTGAGAGAATTGAGGGGCGCAAGACGCATCATGACAACGCAAACACTGCCAGATGGCGATTCAGCCGGAACAATCCTGGGTCATCCAAAAGGGCTGTTCGTCCTGTTCTTCGCCGAGATGTGGGAGCGTTTTTCCTATTACGGAATGCGCGCGCTGCTGATCTTTTACCTTACCAAGCACTGGCTGTTTTCCGACGGTGAATCAGGCATCATCTATGGGGCATACACAGCGCTGGTTTACATCACCCCCGTCATAGGCGGCTATTTGGCCGACAGATATCTGGGGCAACGCAAGGCCGTTTTGTTTGGCGCAGTGCTCCTCACCCTTGGCCACTTTTTCATGGCGTTTGAAGGCGAACCCGCCTTTGGCAATGAGAACAACCCCGTTATCTATGTCTTCTGGTTAGCGCTGGCGCTGATCATTGTGGGTTCGGGCTTCCTCAAAGCGAATATCTCCGTGATCGTCGGCCAGCTGTATCCGCGCACCGACATCCGCCGTGACCCTGCCTATACGATTTTCTATATGGGCATTAATTTGGGTGCGGCTGCTGGCTCATTGCTGTGCGGCTATATCGGTGAGACGTATGGCTGGGCTTACGGCTTTGGCCTTGCCGGTATCGGCATGTTGTTGGGCCTGATCGTTTTCATTTGGGGCAAACCCTTGCTCTTGGGTCGCGGCGAGCCGTCGAGGCCTCTGGCGAAGTCGACCGAATGGACAATGTATGGCGCAGGTATTGCCATGGTCGGCATTTGCTGGCTGGCAATCCAGTATCAGGATCTGGTCGGCGTTGTGCTGGGTGTGTTTGGCGGGCTGCTTGTCCTTTATGTGCTGTTCACTGCAGTGTTGAAATTGGACTCAGAGGCACGTGACCGCATTTTTGCAGCTATGTTCCTTATCCTGACATCGATCGTATTTTGGGCGTTGTTTGAGCAAGCTGGCTCATCATTGAACCTGTTCACAGACCGGCACGTTGACCGTGGCGGCGTGCCCGCATCGGTGTTCCAATCGATCAATGCGATTTACATTATCTTGCTCGCGCCTGTTTTCGCCATTGTATGGCAGATGCTTGCTCAACGCGGAATGGAGCCGTCAGCACCTCTCAAATTCGGTCTTGGTGTCGTCCAAGTGGGCCTAGGCTTTCTCGTTCTGGTCTGGGGTTCTGATGCAGTGGGTCCCGAAATCGCCGTTCCAGTGGTCTTTATCTTCCTGATCTATCTGCTGCACACGACAGGCGAGCTTTGCCTGTCGCCAGTCGGTCTCAGCGCGATGAACCGCCTGGCTCCTTCCCATATGGCCTCGCTGATCATGGGTGTCTGGTTCTTTGCATCGGCCACTGGCAACTTTGCAGCTGGCAAGATTGCAGAAGCAACAGGTGGCGATGGACTGACCGAAGAAGCTGGTCGCCAAGTCGTGATCGACGTCTATTCGACCGTTGGCTGGTATGCGGTCGGCATCGGCGTCGCCGTGATGGTTATCTCGCCGCTGATCAAGAAGCTGATGCATCTTGATACGCTCAAGGATGATGATGGCCTGGCGGGCGAGGCAGAAGCTGATCTGTCTGCAACCCCTGCAACAAAGGCTTAAGACACTTAGGATGGACCACACGATGACAAGAGCGCTTCCCAAAATGCTTGTGATGATGGGGAGCGTTCTTGCGCTTGCCGCTTGCACG
>CALLIO010000344.1 GCA_938009055.1 uncultured Altererythrobacter sp. | reverse complement strand
AGCAACAGGTGATCTTGCCCAGCGCATGCTGCTGCCCTCGCTGTGCGCACTTCATGCCGACGGATTGCTAGCCGATGATGTGACCATTATCGGCACCGCCCGTTCGCAGCTTTCAGACGCCGAATATCGCAATTTCGCGCGGGAGGCTCTAGAGAAATATCTAAGCGCTGAACGGCGCGGCGGCATGGCCGACTTCCTCAACCGGCTAAGCTATCAAACGCTCGATGCAACCACGCTTGATGGCTTTAAAGAGCTGGCCACCAAGGTGGGCGAGCCCAAGCACGGCCTCGCGATCTTCCTGTCGACCGCACCCAGCCTGTTCGAACCCACGATCAAGGGTTTGCAGCACGCCGGGCTCGATGGCGACAATGTGCGTATGTGCCTCGAAAAGCCGCTCGGCACCGATCTCGCCACCAGTTGCGAGATTAATGATGCGGTGGCTGCTGCCTATCCCGAAGAACGCATCTTTAGGATCGATCACTATCTCGGCAAGGAGACGGTGCAGAACATTCTCGCGCTTCGCTTTGCCAATATCTTGTTCGAGCCGATCTGGAACTCGAACTATATCGAGCATGTGCAGGTCACCGTTGCCGAGACGGTGGGGCTAGAGGGGCGCGTCGCCTTTTACGATGATGCCGGCGCATTGCGCGACATGGTTCAAAACCACATGCTTCAACTGGTCGCGATGCTGGCGATGGAGCCGCCGACCAGCTTTGATGCAACCGCAGTGCGCGATGAGAAAGTGAAAGTGCTGCGCGCGCTTCGTAAGGTCAGCGCGGCGGAAACCGTCACCGGTCAATATCGCGCGGGCGCTATTTTGGGCGAGGCGGTCGCCGGATATGACGATGAGCTGGGCAAGACTTCTCACACCGAAACCTTCACCGCGATCAAAGCCCATATCGACAATTGGCGTTGGAAAGGCGTGCCCTTTTACCTGCGCACCGGCAAGCGCTTACCCGAGCGCGTGACCGAAATTCTGGTCCAGTTCCGTCCGATCCCGCACTCGATCTTCGAAGGCCGGACAGCCAGCCCGGCGAGCATGATGCGGCCCAATCAACTTCTCATCGGTATCCAGCCGGAAGAGAACATCACCCTATCGCTGATGGCGAAAGTGCCTGGCCTTGATTCTGATGGCTCACGGCTGCGCTCTGTTCCGCTCGACATCGCCATGCCCGATGCCTTTGTCGGGCAGCACCGCCGGATCGCTTACGAGCGCCTGCTGCTCGATCTGATGAAGGGCGACCAGACATTGTTTGTCCGCCGCGACGAGGTGGAAGCGCAGTGGCATTGGGTCGATGCAATCCGCGAAGTTTGGGAAAGCGAAGGCGTCACGCCCAAGACCTATGCGGCGGGCACATGGGGGCCCTCAGCAGCGATTGCCTTGGCAGAACGTGACGGTGTGAGCTGGCACGATGAGTGATCTCAACCCTGTAATCCGCAAAGTGACCGAGCGGGTGATCGAACGCTCGCGCCCATCGCGCAGTGCCTATCTCGATCTGATGCAGCGCGAGGCGGATCGCGCGCCCGATAAATCCGCCGTATCCTGCTCCAATCTTGCCCATGCCTATGCCGGGGCTGAGGAAGACCAAAGAGCGATGAAGGCTGGACGCGGCCCAAATATCGGCATTGTCAGCGCATATAATGACATGCTCAGCGCGCATCAGCCCTATGGCCGCTATCCCGACCGGATGAAGATTTACGCCCGCGAGAAAGGCGCAACTGCGCAAGTCGCAGGCGCAACGCCGGCCATGTGCGACGGGGTGACGCAGGGCGAAGATGGGATGGAGCTGTCGCTCCTCAGCCGCGATGTGATTGCCATGTCGACGGGCGTCGCGCTCAGCCATCAAATGTATGACGCTGTCGCCTGCCTTGGCATTTGCGACAAGATCGTGCCGGGGCTTTTGATCGGCGCATTGCGCTTTGGCCATTTGCCCACTCTGTTTGTACCATCAGGCCCAATGCCAAGCGGTATCTCCAACGCGCAAAAGCAGCACACGCGGCAATTGTATGCTGAAGGTAAGGTGGATCGGAGTGAATTGCTCGAAAGCGAGCTGGGAAGCTATCACTCACCCGGCACTTGCACCTTTTACGGCACTGCCAATTCCAACCAGATGATGATGGAGATGATGGGGCTGCACATACCGGGCAGTGCCTTCGTCCAGCCTGGCACGAAATTGCGCCAGGCACTCGATCAACGCGCTGTTCACCGGCTTGCCGAGCTTTCGGGAACTTCGGACAAGACACTAGCGCAATGCGTCGATGAAAAAGCGATCATCAATGCCGCGATTGGCCTGCTCGCGACCGGCGGCTCGACCAATCACGCGATCCATATTCCGGCGATGGCGCGCGCAGCAGGCGTCATTTTTGACTGGGACGATTTGAGCGAATTGTCGGGCGTCGTCCCTCTGATGGCGCGCGTCTATCCCAATGGATCGGGCGATGTGAACCATTTCCATGCAGCAGGCGGGATGGGCTATGTGATCGGCGAATTGATCGAGGCAGGGTTGGCGCATCGGGACATTGCGACCGTCAGCACGGGTGATCTGGCTGACTACGCACAGCGGCCTGCGCTGGATGTTGCGGGTGCGCTCGCATGGGTCGACACCGGCGCATCACGCGATGACACCATGCTGCGCCCACCTGCCGAGGCGTTCCAAGCGGATGGCGGGATGAAATTGCTCACCGGCAATCTGGGCCGCGCTTGCTTCAAATCCTCGGCTGTGTCGGAAGATAGATACACGGTCGAAGCGCCGTGCCGCGTTTTCGAGGATCAAGCCAGCGTGAGCGAGGCTTTCGACAGAGGCGAACTTAACTGCGATGTCGTGGTGGTCGTCCGCTTCCAAGGTCCGCGCGCCAACGGCATGCCTGAATTGCACGCGCTCACCCCCAAGCTCGCTGTGCTGCAAGAACGCGGATACCGCGTTGCACTGGTAACGGACGGGCGCATGTCGGGCGCATCGGGC
>CALLIO010000343.1 GCA_938009055.1 uncultured Altererythrobacter sp. | reverse complement strand
CCATACGCATGGGAAGATGACATGCGCGATCTGGCCGCGCGCGATGATGTGGATTTGGTGGTCGAGCTGGTCGGCGGATCGGATGGTCCTGCCCTCGATCTCGCTCAAGCGGCCTTGGCAGGCGGCAAGGGTTTCGTCACTGCCAACAAGGCGATGATTGCGCATCATGGATTGTCGCTCGCCAAAACGGCTGAAGAGACGGGCGTCGCGCTCAAATTCGAAGCGGCCGTGGCTGGCGGCATTCCGATTGTGAAGGGCCTTCGCGAAGGAGCCGCCGCCAATGCGATCGACGAGATTTACGGCATTCTCAACGGGACGTGCAATTACATCCTCTCTGAAATGGAAGCGACGGGCGCTGATTTCAGCGATGTGCTGAGCCAAGCGCAAGAGCTGGGCTATGCCGAGGCGGATCCGACTTTTGATATTGAGGGGATTGATGCAGCGCATAAGCTTGCGATCCTTGCCGCGATTGCTTTCGGCGCAGAGGTCGATTTCGAAGCAGTCCGCGTAACAGGCATCACGCAAGTGAAAGCGGCTGACATTGCGCAGGCGGATGCCTTGGGCTTTGTGATCCGGCTGATCGCGCAGGCGGATGTTGAGGAAAATGGCTCTGGCCCATCGCTGCTTCAGCGCGTGCGCCCCTGCCTTGTACCCAAAACCCATCCGCTTGCCCCTGTTGACGGGCCAACCAATGCTGTTGTTGCAGAAGGCAATTTCTCTGGCCGATTGCTGTTCCAAGGGGCGGGCGCGGGTGATGGCCCGACCGCAAGCGCGGTCATGGCCGATGTTATCGACATTGCGCGCGGTGATTTGGGCGCGCCCTTCTCTGTGCCAATGGCACAACTCGCTCACATGGCGCCGACGGAACCGGGCCACCGGATGGAGCGCACCTATCTGCGCTTTACTGTGGCTGATCGCCCCGGCGTTTTGGCCGAGATTACCGCCGCCATGCGCGATGCGGGCGTGTCGATTGAAAGCTTGATCCAAAAAGGCAAGGCGGGCCAAGGCGGCGATGTGCTGGTCGCGATGGTCACGCATGAGGGGCAAGAACGATCCGTGCGCGATGCGCTGGCCCTGCTTGAGGGGTCGGATAGCCTTACGGGCGAGCCTCTGGTTCTGCCGATTCTGGCGGATTGATCCCACTGGCCGTATCTTCGCCAATGCTGTTACCAAGAGTGCTGGCATAGTCGATCACCGGCCCAGTGGTCGTCTGCACCACTGAATCAACAACGCCGTCTCCGACAACGCCGTCGCCAACAGGATTGGCATCGCCCAAGGGTGCAAGCCCGCGCGCGATCCGGTCTGCATCGGAGCCCGGCGGCGCTTCGGGCAGGGCGGTCACATCAATGATGAGCGCTTTGGGCGGCGGGCATGGCGGGATGATGCACAGCCCGCTCACCGTTGCCGGCCCGCGAAAAATGCCTGCGCCTGCAACATCGGGCGCTTGAGGATCATTGGCATAGGCCGTTTCCTCAGCATAGCGTTTGGAGCTGTTGGGGTCAGTGCGATACTCGCTATCATCGCGCGGAGGGGCGCAGACGATAATCTCCCCCGATATGCGGGCCGCTTCCTGATCGCGCGTGCACTCTGCATCATCGAGGGGGTCGACCGGTGCAGTGGGAATAGGCGCTAGAATATCGATCACTTCGCGATCATCATCCGAAGCATTTGTCACACCCCCGTCATCCTGCGCTAGCAAGGGTGGCGCGACAATCGGCGAGGCAATAAAGGTCGCGCAAGCTGCCAAAGCCCCCACACAATTGCGCACAGCATTGAAAGGGCTTCTCGACAAGCCTTGCTCCTATTGTCTAAGCCGATCTGGCAAACACGCTACAAGGACTGAATTGCGCATGAACACTTCCACTGATGCCGTCGACGCTATCAAAGAAAATGCACTCGACCGTGTGCTGGTTCTCGAAATGGTCCGCGTGACAGAGGCGGCCGCGATTGCTGCTGCCGATCTGATCGGGCGCGGTGATGAAAAAGCCGCTGACGCCGCCGCGGTTGAGGCGATGCGCAAGGCATTCGACACGCTCTATATGGATGGCACTGTCGTCATTGGTGAGGGCGAGCGCGATGAAGCCCCCATGCTCTATATTGGCGAGAAAGTGGGCGGCGCGCCGGGCAAGGGCCCGAAAATCGACATTGCGCTCGACCCGCTAGAGGGCACGACGATCACTGCGAAAGCTGGCCCCAATGCGCTGGCCGTTCTGGCGGCTGCTGGCGAAGGCGATCTTCTGAACGCGCCTGACGTTTATATGGACAAGCTGGCGGTTGGCCCGGGCTATCCCGAAGGCGTGATTGATTTGGCGAAAAGCGCGACGGAAAATGTCGAGGCGGTTGCTGCGGCAAAGGGCGTGAAGCCTGCTGACATTATCGTTTGTGTGCTCGACCGTCCGCGCCACGCTGATCTGATTGCAGAGCTGCGCGGTATTGGCTGCGGCGTTGTGCTGATCGGTGATGGCGATGTTGCCGGCGTGATTGCGGTGACAGACGAAGACACCACAATCGACATTTATATGGGCCAGGGCGGCGCGCCAGAGGGCGTGCTGGCAGCAGCGGCGCTGCGCTGTGTTGGCGGTCAATTCAACGGGCGGCTTGTCTTCCGCAATGAGGATGAGAAAGCCCGCGCGCGCAAATGGGGGATCGAGGATCTCGACCGCATCTACAAGCTTGAAGAACTAGCCAAGGGCGACTGCATCTTTGCCGCCACGGGCGTGACCGCAGGGTCGCTGCTCGACGGCGTAAAGAAATTGCGCGGCGGCACCATGACGACTGACAGCGTTGTGATGCGCGCTTCAAGCGGAACCGTGCGCTGGATCAAGGGCGAGCATAAGGTGGGGTGAGAACGGTTGCGCAGCAGCGGCAAGGCCAAGAGGCCGCCCGCAGTGAAGCGACCTTCAGGTCGCGTGAGCGAGGATTTCGCGCGGCGGATGCCGTGCTGCAAGCCAAAACGCGCGCTGGATCAAGGGCGAGCATAAAGTGGGGTGAGTGTGCGAGGGAACGCTTGAAGCCGGACTTCCGCTAACGACCCGTTTTCGGACGTTACCATCTCAGGTCTTGGAGGCTCAATCCGGACCTTTCCAGACACAGCCCTCAAGCAATCGGAAATTTGATTGCATGCCTTTGCGATAAGGCTTAGGCCGCCGCGATATGTTGTAACATTTGATTCGATGGTGATCTTGCGTGAGCACGACAACTTTATCTTCGGCTGCGGTTTCTTCTTCACCCGAGGTTCTTGGCGAAATCCGCGACCCCGATTGCAACATCGCGGTTTGGCAGCGCGAAGCTTGCAGCCAATATGACACGCTCGTGCGTGCACCGGCTGAAGACATTCGGTTCCAGTCTCCCCTTTCACTGCTTCGACCATCACTCGATCAGCAATTAGAAGGTTGCGCCTTTGCAGCTCCATCAGCCAAGCACGCTTTTATCGAAGATGTTGCCGGGTTGGCGACGCGCTATTGCGAGATACTGAAACTGCGCGAGCTTGAGGTGAGACTAGAGTTTGTCTCGACCAATTCGTGCCGCAAATGGCACGCTGACTATGTGCAGGCACGATTGATCACAACGCTCGTCGGCCCAGGAACGCAGTGGCTAACGAATGACGATGCGCAGCGCGTTCGTGGCGGCGCAGACCCGCTGCGGATCAACTCTATGTCTCCTGGCGATGTCGGCATTTTCAAGGGCAAGATGGCGACCGACACTCCGGCTGTGCACAGGTCACCACCAATTGAGGGAACGGGCGAGACACGGCTTCTTCTCGTTCTAAATCCAGCGTCAGATCGCTGAACACCCCACATTTTTCTCAAAACACATTTTAGTGAATGGAAACTCCTATGCGTATCAACCGGCTCCTTCTTTCCTCATCGCTCATCGTCTTGGGTGCGGTCAGTTCACCAGCAATGGCTGATGATGCCGTTTCGGATTCGGCCGCAACGGAAGACAACGAGATTATCGTGACCGATCGCCGCGCCTATCGCGGTGATTTCGATACGCTGGAAACCCCAGCAATCGATCAGGTCGTGGATGCTGAAATCCTGCAAGATATCAATGCGCTTGACCTCAATCAGGCGCTTGACTTGTCGGCTTCAGTCTCCCGTCAGAACAATTTTGGCGGATTGTGGAACAGTTTTTCAATCCGTGGCTTCTCGGGCGATATTAACTTGCCGAGCGGCTTTCTGGTCAACGGCTTTAACGCGGGTCGCGGTTTTGGCGGACCACGCGATATCTCGGGTATTGAAGCGGTGGAAGTGCTCAAGGGACCACGCTCTGCACTATATGGCCGAGGGGAGCCAGGCGGCACGATCAACTTGATCACCAAACGCCCGCAGTTTGAAACGTCCGGCCATGTTCAGCTCCAAGCTGGCTCGTTCGACTTCTATCGCGGCGATGTGGATTTCCAAACGACAGCAGGCGACAATGTCGGCCTGCGCGTTGCTGGCTTTTACGAGGATGCAGGAAGCTTCCGCGAAGGTAAGGAAACGAAAAAGTTCGGCATCTATCCGTCTATCCGCGTCGATCTGGGTGACAGCTCGAGCTTGGTTTATGAGCTGGAATACACATCACAAGAATTGCCGCAGGATCGCGGCGTGATATTCTCCGAACAGTTCGGTTTCTCGCCGCGCAGGCTGTTTACCGGCGAGCCTGATGCGCAGATTGATACAGAAGTTTTTGGCCACCAGTTGGAATTCCAGCACGAGTTCAGCGACGATTGGAGTGTTCTGCTCGGCGCTGGATATCGCGAAACCTCGCTTTTGGGTGACGCATATGAAAACAATTTCGGCAGCCGCCAGCCCTATCTGGTCGATGGCCAAACGATTTCGCGTTTCTTCCGCTTCCGCGACTATGAAGCCGAATATTTGGCCCTTCGTGCCGAGATAAACGGCGAGTTTGATACGGGCGGCATTCGCCACCGTGTGATCATGGGCGTTGATTATGATGAGTTCGACAATGATCAGGTGGCCAATCGTTTCCGACAAGCAAGTATTGGCGGGGCGGCAAGCAATACGCTTGATCCGGAAACCTATTTGCTGATCGACGTGAACAACCCGCAATATGGGCTGTATCCTCGACCACCCGCAGTCGCTCAAATCGATCGGTTGGAGAAAACCGGCGGTTTCGGCTTTTACATTCAGGACCAGATTGACCTGACCGAATGGCTGCAAATCCGGCTTGGTGGTCGCTTCGATGATTTTGATCAGGAGCTGATCAATCGCCGCGCAACGCCTGCCGCCATCAGCGAATCTTCCAATAGCGCCTTCTCGCCGCAAGCCGGTGTAGTCTTCCGAGTTAGCGATGGCCTTAGCCTTTACGCTTCTTATGGCGAGGGCATTCGCCAGCTTTCAGGTGCTGACTTTGAAGGCAATTCCTTTGATCCCAACAAATCGAACTCGCTCGAAGCGGGCATCAAGCTCGACCTGGCAAGCGTGATTCCAGGCGTGCAAGGCACTGCCTCTGCCACGGTATTTGATGTCGACCAAAGCAACATCCTCATCTTCGACCCGCGACCAGAAGCGGCCGGTGAGCTTATTCCCGCTGGTGAAGCGCGCAGCCGCGGGTTCGAATTTGACGCCAACGCCAGTTTCGACAGCGGCCTGAGGATTTGGCTGTCTTATGCCTACACCGATGCCGAATACACCAATAGCGGAACGGATTCGGCGACCTTCACCACCTTCAATCCCGGCGAGCCCCTGATCAACTCGCCCGATCATCAGCTCAGCCTGCAAATGTCGCAGGGCTTTGATGTGTCGGATATCGGCGTGCAGCTCGGCGGCGGCCTGCTCCACGTTGGGGATCGCAATGGCGAAGTGGGCGGCGATTTCGATCTTCCATCCTACACCACGGTCCGTGTATTTGGCGAGATTGAACCTGCTGAAAACCTGTCTATCAGAGTCGATATTGAAAACCTGTTCAACGAGACTTTCTACACCGACTCTTTCGCCAGCGTTTGGGTGCAACCGGGCGCGCCGACCACGGCACGCGTATCAGCTCGGCTCAGTTTCTAAATGGTAAGGAAAGCGCGATGACAGCACCGTTAGAGGCCCGAGAACTGTCGCTGATCCGCGAAGGGAACACCGTGCTAGACGGCGTTTCCTTCACCGTGGCGGCAGGTGAAATCTTTGCCTTGCTCGGCGGTAACGGCGCTGGAAAGTCGAGCACTTTGCTCACATTCCTTGGCTTTCTTGAGCCGTCTGGTGGGCAAGTGTTGGTCAATGGCATATCCGTTGACAGTGACATCACCACTGTTCGCGATGCCATCGCCTATCTGCCAGAAGCCACGTCGCTTTATGGCCATTTGAACGCTTATGAGAACCTCGATTACTTCCTCGATCTGGCCGGGAAATCAGCGGGGCGTGTCGCGATTGATGCCGCGCTTGACCGCGTAGCGCTGCCACAGGAAGCCCGCACCCGCCGCTTGCAATCCTATTCCAAGGGCATGCGGCAAAAGACAGCCATCGCGCTCGCCTTGCTTCGAGAAACGCCGATCTTGCTGCTGGACGAGCCGACCTCGGGCCTCGATCCGGTAGCAATCGACGAATTTCATGATCTGGTAAAGGCGTTGGCTGAAGGCGGCCAAACCGTGCTGATGGTGACGCATGACGTTTATGGTGCCTGCCAAGTGGCCGACCGGGTTGGCCTGCTTCGTCACGGCAAATTGGTGGGAAGTTTCGCTGCTGAGAATGGTAAGCGGATTGATACCGAAACCGTGCATGCTGCCTTTGCGGAGCGCGAAACCGCATGAGTTTGTGCTGGCGAATTGCGCGCGAGGAATGGCGGCTTTGGCTGCGATCGCGTGTCGTTATTTTTGCAGCCCTGATCGTCGCGGTTTTGATCGCGGCAACAAGCGTGCTGACTGTCAACCGGGTCTCAGCCGAACAATCACAGCGTGTTGAGCAACAATCAGCAGCTGAAGAGACGTTCTTTGCGCAGCCTGATCGCCATCCCCACCGGATGGTTCACTACGGGCACTACGCTTTTAGGCCTCCGCCGCCGCTGGCAGTTTTTGAGCCGGGAGTGGATGCGGTAACCGGACAGTCGATCTTTCTCGAAGGGCATCGGCAGAACACAGCGATGTTTGCAGACACCAAGGCGGCTGCGGATTTGGGCGGCTTTGCTGCGCTAACGCCCGCCAATCTCTATCAATTGCTCATGCCGCTCCTACTGATCGTTCTGGGCCATGCAATGTTTCTGCGCGAGAGGGAAAGCGGCACGCTGGCAGTCTTGCTTGCGCAAGGGCTATCGGGCACCCAATTGGCTGCAGGCAAAGCCCTTGCTCTGATTGCCGTGATAGCAATTTTCATGCTGCCTCTTGTCTTTATCGCAGCTTTTTCGGTGACCCTTGGCGAAAGTGCAATCGCGGCTGCATCAATAGTCGCAGGGTATTTTGTCTATCTGTGCATATGGGGCGCACTTGTTCTTGCCGCTTCAATACTGCTTACGCAGCGCGCCGTATCATTGGGCGCACTCATCTTTGTTTGGCTGTTCGCAGCGCTTATCGTTCCGCGCTTTGCGATCGATGCCAGCAGTGCAGCGATTGATGCGCCAGGCAAGATCGAGAGCGATCTGGCGATGCTGGCTGAACAGCGCAAGCTGGGCGATGGGCACAATGCAGCCGACCCCGCATTTGTGCTGCTCCAAAAGCAGGTGCTCGAACAATATGATGCCGAGACGATAGAGGAATTGCCGATCAATTGGCGCGGAGTAGTTGCATCCTATTCCGAAGCGGAATTGACCGATCTGCTGAACTCTTATGCCGAGGAGCGGATGGAGCTGGAAGCAAGCCAGTCGAACATGTTCAACCTGTTTGGCATCGCCTCACCTACAATTGCAATCAGTTCTGCATCGCGGACATTGGCCGGCACGGATTTGGCGACACATCACCGCTTCTTGCGCGAGGCAGAGCAATTGCGCTTCGACTTTGTCCAAGGCCTCAATCAAGCGCATATCGACGAGCTCGATTACACGCTCGACATAAACCGCAATAATGGCGAGGCTGCCGGTCAAGCCGCCAGAGTAAACGCCAAAGCATGGCGCGTTCTAGACGAGTTTCGGTTCGAGGCTGACAGCGCAGGTGATCGCTTGCAACGCGCCACGTCCTCGCTGTTCATTCTGCTGGGCTGGCTCGTTATTGCCAGCGGTGTTGTGATTTTGGCGGCTCGCAAGGTGCGCGTGTGATGATCAGAAGCATTACCCGCGAAGCACGATTCCTAGCAAGGGATCGCGGAGCATTGTTCTGGCTCGCGCTGGCCTTCCTGCTTTCCATTGTGGCGGTGTCTTTCGGAATAGCTGAGGTGCGCGAACAGCGCGAAACCATTGCAACATTGATCGAGGAGGACGCAGCCGATCGCGCCAATGCGCTTGCTGGGCACGAAGATTGGGGCAGCGCGGCTTATTACGCTTTTCACCTGACCTATGCGCCACCCTCGCAGTTCGCATTTGCAGCGCTGGGGCAACGCGATAGCAAATCGTGGAAGCATCGCGTGCGAATGCTCGCGCTCGAAGGCCAGATTAACGAGGCCGACACGCGCAATGCGGATTTTGGACTTGTCGGACGGTTTGACTTTGCCTTCCTCGCAGCATCTGTCGCCCCACTGCTACTCATTTTGTTGCTGTATGATCTTCGCGCTTCTGAGCGGATGATGCGACGCCACGATCTGCTGGTTGCGACTGCTGGCTCCAAAGGATCGCTTTGGCTGCCACGCGCGCTTGTCAGGGTCGCAGCATTGGCGCTGCTGTTGCTACTTCCTCTTTGGCTCGGAGCATTTGTCGAAGGCGCCGGTTTTGGCATGACATTACAAGCTAGCGCGATCGTGATCGGCTCTTTGCTGATCTGGTGGCTTATCATTGAGCTGGTAGGCCGGATCGACGCATCGCCGTCGGTTCTGCTGACTTCTCTGGTTGGCGTATGGCTGGCTCTCGCAATTGTCATTCCGGCCATTTCCAAAGCCAGTATCGAGGCAGCCAATCCAGTCCCAGATGGCGGCGAAATCCTTTTGCTCCAGCGCGAAACCGTGAATGATGCGTGGGATCTGCCCAAGGTGGCTACGATGGAGCCATTCGTCGAACGCCACCCTGAATATGGCGATCACGCCGAGATTGGCGAGATGGGTTTTGAGTGGAAGTGGTATTACGCTTTCCAACAGGCCGGCGATCAAGCCGCCGAACCACTCGTTCAGCAATATCGCGCTGCTCGTCTGCAGCGCGATCAAGATGCCGCATTGGCCTCGCTTCTTTCGCCACCCTCGCTTGTTGAACGCAGCTTCGAAAGACTGGCCGACACCGATACACTTTCGATGATCGCGTACGAGGATAGCGTGCGCGCATATCACGGCGAATTGCGCGCGTTCTACTACCCGCTGATGTTCCCCGAAGAGCCTTTTGACAGAGAACTGCTTGAGGCATTGCCGGCATATTCGCCGAAGAGATAGCTGTAAACGGTCGGTCCGTTTCCACCCCCAGTTCCAGTCATTCGCCGAGACTTACATCCTTGACGGATAGCCCATCATGTAATTATGTAATTACATGATTACCGAATCGGATATGGATGATGTGTTTCAGGCGCTTTCGCACCAAACCCGTCGCGCCATGCTCGATCAGTTGCGGGCAAAGCCGGGGTTGGCCGTCGGTGAACTCGCCCGCAGTTTCGACGTTACCCGGATAGCCATTATGCAGCATCTAAAAGTGCTCGAACAGGCGGGACTCGTGATCAGCGAGAAAGACGGACGTTCGCGTAGGCTCTACCTCAACGCAGTTCCAATCCAGCAAATCCACGAGCGCTGGAGCGATCTTTACAGCGCACATTTTGCCTCCCGCCTGACATTCATCAAACGCGCCGCGGAGGCAGCGGCGAGAAAAGAGAATTCGCAATGAGCAGAGACAGTTCAATCGCCGACAAGGCAGTCTATGAGGTCTTCATCGAAGCTCCGATCGAGAAGGTCTGGAACGAATTGGTTAAAACGGATGAGCTGCTGCCCTTCTTCTTTGGCTCGGTGTGCAAGACTTCGGGCGAATTGATGGTTGGCGCACCGATCGCGATGGAAACCACCAATGGCAAATACCGCAGCGTGGTGGGCACCGTCCTAGAATTCGATCCACCCAACCGCTACGCGCACACCTTCAAATTTACCGGCCATGATGACCCGGCCTGCACCGTCACTTACGAGCTGGAAAAGGTCGAAGGCGGAACGCGCTTCTCGCTCGTCACGACCAATGTGCCCGTGGGCACCAAGACTGAAAGCGGTATGGCTCAAGGCGGCAATTTCATCGTCAAAACACTTAAACAAGTTGTTGAGCAGGGCCGACCCTCATTTGGCACCCGTTTCCTGCTTGGCCTGATTGGGTTGGCCCAGCCATTCACACCAAAAGTGAGCCGATCTGAGAACTGGACCTTCGGACAGATTGAGAAGCTTTGAGAGGAGTACAAGATGGGAAGTTCACCGCAGGACCAATTGGAGACAATGCTCGCCAATATCCCGGAGAAGACCGGCAAGCCTTTAGACGATTGGCTTGCGATCATTTCAAAGAGCGGATTGGATAAACATGGCGCAATAATGAAGCTTTTGAAGAGCGAGTACGGCGTCACTCACGGCTTCGCCAATCTGATCGCATCCAAAGCGCTGGAGACAGGCGAAGAGGTCGATCTGGTAGCAGCACAATATTCCGGGGCCAAAAAGCCCCTCAAACCACTCTACGAAGAGATATTGGCTTTCGCCCAAGATCTCGGTCCGGATGTCGAGGTTGCGCCGAAGAAGGCAAGCGTAAGTTTGCGACGCAAGAAGCAATTCGCGTTGATCACTCCCGCTACAAAACAGCGTATTGACCTAGGTGTGGCTCTCAAAGGAGATGAACCGACAGGCCGATTGGAGGCCTATAACGCTATGTGCAGCCACCGCATTCGGCTTGAGATTTCGGACGACTTCGACGCCGAGGTCAAAGATTGGGTGCGCGAGGCCTATTCGCGTTCAGGCTAGTTGTGTGTAGATCGAACGTCCCCTTTCACCCCCATAAACGGCCTCTCAGCGGCAAATCGGGTGATGCTATTTTCTGACTGACGGCTAGTTCGATTGAATCGCTGTAAGCCGGACTTCCGCTAACGACCCATTTGCGGACGATGCATGTTTCGTTCCGTTGGGGGCGTTGTGGCGACCAACATCGCTTCTTTAGCGCGTTGGAGCATGAGAGCATTCTGTCCCAAATCGGAATAGTTCAAAAATGGATGGATAAATTCTCGGGAAAGGCCTAGGCCGGACGGGTTGAGCGAGCAGTTAATAAAAACAGGGCGCGCGGCTTAACTCATAAAGACGACCAACCATTGCATCAAAAATGCTGGGTCACTTTAAAGAGGGAAGACCGATGAAGAGAATACTACTGACTGCCGCCAGTTGTGCAGCTCTCATGAGCGCAAGTTCAGCCTCTGCTGCTGAGCTGATATTCGATTTTGTAGCAGTCGATCCTGCTAATAGCTTCAGCTTTAATCTGGATGGCGATCCAACGCTGAGTGGTTTCAATGAGCTCGTTTTTCAAGTTGACAATGTTGCCGCAACCAATGCTGGCGGAGATTTCGTTATCCATCGGCTGAGTTTCGCGGCTACTAGAATTGAAGGCGGCTTTACCGCTTTTGACTCCAATTTCGACCACATCGCGGCAACTAGTGGCCCACAGCTGTTTACCGGCACCACCGCCGATCCGACATTCCTCACCGGCATGTTTGACCTGACGGTTCGCTTTGGGAGACCAGCTGCAGGCACACTCACCATCAGCAATGTAACTTCGGCTGTTCCCGAGCCGGGCACTTGGGCGCTGATGATCCTTGGCTTTGGTGCCATCGGGGCCAGCATGCGCCGCTCTAAAAAGGCTAGAGTCAAAGTCAGCTACGCCTAATACTGAACGCACAACACAACCAAAGGCCCCGTTCGAGCAATCTGGCGGGGCTTTTTCTTGTCCAAGACTACGCCCGCTTTCACCCCCCCACTGGCGGACAACCCAAAGCCTCACGCCCTTGCAAGGGCAAGCATCAAACTGGGTGACTTGCGGCAGTGTGCTGCTTTGGGGGCAAGAGGACATGCTCACACGCCAAAGCGCTATTTGATCATTGCTCTGAAAAGAAAATCAACATCAACCGGATCGCTCTGCGCATCGCGCAAGGTGCCGCTGGGCGTGATCCTCAAGAATGTGACGGCAGGGTCATAGTCGGATAGCGGGACATATCCGAAGACCGGCGGGGCCGCGGCCGAATTGGAATATTCGATATTGGCCGCCGTGCAGCAGCTTAGGCCCGATGCCGGCGTGCTCGAATCCACAAATTGGACAGAGTTTCCTGAACCATCAAAATCGCCTGTGAACATGATCAGGTCAGAGGGGATGGGATCGACAATCACTATCGAGCCCGTGTCCGCAGTGCCGCCGGTGTTGTTCACCGAGATTGTGTATTCGACCAAATTCCCTGGAATGGCAAAGTCGTTGCCAACCGTCGCAACA
>CALLIO010000342.1 GCA_938009055.1 uncultured Altererythrobacter sp. | reverse complement strand
ACATCCCCGTCACTTTCTGGGCCTCACAATGAGTCTAATGCGAGCTATGCAATGGCGGTTTGCGAGTTCGTAGGCTTACGCGAGAATCAGATTCTCGACGCAATGGGCACCTTCACCGGCCTCCCGCACCGTATGGAGCGCACGGCGGAGCATGACGGCGTGCTCTTTATCAACGATAGCAAGGCAACCAATCAGGCGTCGACTGCTCCGGCACTGGGAGCCTATCCACCCGATCCCGCGATCAACAATGGCGAACCGCGTATCCACTGGATCCTTGGCGGATTGGCCAAGGAAGACGGGCTGGGCGAATGCGAAGGCTTCCTCGGCAATGTTGCCCACGCCTACACCATTGGAGAGGCGGGGCCGCGATTTGCCGAATTGTTAGAGGGCAGCGTTCCCGTACACCGCGCTGAATTGCTATGCGATGCCGTGCAGCAGGCCGCCAAAAACGTGCGGGCGGGCGAAGTGGTGTTGTTCTCGCCAGCCTGTGCAAGCTTCGACCAATTCCGCGATTTCGAAAAGCGCGGCGAGCATTTTCGCCAAGTTGTCGGCGCGATCATTGGTGCGGATGAGAGCACGTTCGACGACAGCTCCGAGGGGATTACCGCATGAGCGAAGTCAAGCCATTCCGCCCGAACCTGCCAACGGAAATTGGCAGCTTCCAACCGCAATTGCGCGGCGCTTGGCGCGATGATCTCAAAATCTGGTGGCGCGAGATTGATAAGGTGCTGCTCGGTCTGGTCGCAGCCTTGATGGTGATTGGCACTGCGGCGGTGGCCGCGGCCTCTCCGGCAACGGCAGACAGGCTTTCCACCAGCGAAGTGCAGCTTGATGAGTTCAAGTTCCTCAAAGCCCATTTGGCGTGGCAATTCCTCGGATTGGCGGCGATGTTTGGTGCATCCTTGCTCACGCGCGACAATGCCCGCAGGCTTGGCATTGTGCTGGCCGCTGGCATGCTGGCGCTTTTGTTCCTTGTCCCGCTGATCGGGGTGGAGATTAACGGCGCGCGGCGCTGGATCAGGCTGGGTATGCAATTCCAGCCATCAGAATTTTTGAAGCCGGGCTTTGCGATCCTGCTCGCATGGATACTAACATGGCGGTTGCGCGACCCGAACTTGCCGGTCGTCGCCTTTGTCTCAATCATCATGGGGATCATTGGTATCTTGATGATGATGCAGCCCAATCTGGGCGGCACAATCCTGTTCGGCGGCGTGTGGTTCGTGCTGATTTTGCTGTCAGGTGTGCCGCTCAAGCGGCTTGGCGTGTTCATCGGACTGGCCGCTGCAGCGCTGACCGCAACCTATTTCCTTTATGACAATGCCCGCAACCGGATCGACTCTTTCCTGTCGGGCGGCACGGCTTTTGACCATGTCGATCTGGCAGAGCGCACGCTTTTGGCAGGCGGATGGACCGGCAGCGGATTGTGGCTGGGCATGCGCAAGATGAACTTGCCCGAAGCGCATACGGATTATATCTTCTCGGTCATTGGCGAGGAATTTGGGCTGCTTGGCTGCGCCTTGGTGATCTTGCTTTATCTCGCCGTGATCCTGCGCGTTTTGCTGCGGCTGATTGATGAGGAAAACCTGTTCATCCTGCTCGCTGGCGCTGGCCTTATGACGCAGATCGGCGGACAAGCGATGATCAATATTCTCGTCAATCTCCAGCTCTTCCCATCGAAAGGTATGACCTTGCCGTTGGTGAGTTATGGCGGTTCTTCGACCATTGCCGTGTGCCTGACCATCGGATTGCTGCTGGCGATAACCCGCCGCAACCCCTTCCTTGATCGCGAAACTCCCGGCATTTGGGAGCTAGCGCGCAATCAGGAGGAAAAGAAGCGATGAGCGGCGCACAAACTGCCGGTTCAAGCCGGCACTATGTTTTGGCAGCAGGCGGCACTGGGGGGCATTTGATCCCTGCTTTTGCCTTGGCAAAAGAGCTGGAAGCGCGCGGGCATCATGTTGCGCTGATTACGGATGAGCGCGGCGCGGAAATTCCCGGCAAGCCGGATTCGCTTCCTGCCCATGTTCTGCCTGCGGGCCGCTTTGGCAAAAATCCGCTAAGCTGGATCAAGGGTGCGCGCGCCGTATGGGAAGGGCGCAAGATGGCCTTGCGCTTGTTTGAAAGTTTCCAGCCAAGCGCGGTTATCGGCTTTGGCGGCTATCCCGCTTTGCCTGCGCTCTTGGCCTCAACCTCTGCCGAAGTCCCCTCGCTTGTGCATGAACAAAACGCGGTTCTGGGCCGCGTGAACCGGTTGCTGGCGGGCAAGGTTCAAGTCATCGCGACAAGCTATCCAGATCTTGAGCGCCTCAAACCCAAATATCTCGACAAGGTTCACCTCGTCGGCAATCCGGTTCGCGAAGCGGTGCTGGCGCTGCGCTCGCAAGAATTTCCGCCCTTGAGCGAAGATGGCATTTTGCGCGTTCTCATCACCGGCGGCAGTCAGGGGGCGAGCGTCTTGTCCCAAGTTGTGCCTGATGGTCTGGCGATGTTGCCACCGGCTCTGTGCGCGCGGCTTCAGGTCACGCAGCAATGCCGGGCAGAAGATCTGGAGGCTGTGCGCGAACGCTATGCCAACCATGATATTCCCGCAGAGCTTGCGACATATTACGAGGACATGGAGGCGCGGCTTGCCGATTGTCACCTCTTCATCGGGCGTGCGGGTGCGTCCACTATTGCCGAGCTGACAGCGGTTGGCCGCCCGGCCATTCTAATCCCGCTGCCGATTGCAACTGACGATCATCAGGCGGCGAACACGGCTGAGATGGTGAAGGCAGGCGGCGCGCGGATGATCCGCCAGTCCAGCTTTCATCCCAAGGAATTGGCCAAGCAAATTCAAGCCATGGCTCAAGCGCCCAAAACGCTTGCCAATGCGGCCCATGGCGCGTGGAATTGCGGTCGGCCCGATGCTGCCAAGGATCTTGCCGATCTGGTCGAAAGTTTTGGCGGAGCCGATATGATGGATGTGATCCGCGTTGGCGGCGAAGGCGCGAAAGCCTCGACCAATCCGGCATCTGCCAGCACTAAAGATACTGCTCGGGATAGCGCGCAATGAAGGGTGTAGGCACCGATATTGGCACGAT
>CALLIO010000341.1 GCA_938009055.1 uncultured Altererythrobacter sp. | reverse complement strand
AAAGCTTCATCGATTCAGGTAACCGTCCTGAGTGGATGATCCTCGAAGTGATCCCTGTGATCCCGCCAGAACTGCGCCCATTGGTGCCGTTGGATGGTGGCCGTTTCGCGACATCGGATCTCAACGATCTGTATCGCCGCGTAATCAACCGGAACAACCGTTTGAAGCGTCTGATTGAACTGCGCGCGCCGGACATCATTGTCCGTAACGAGAAGCGCATGCTTCAAGAAGCGGTTGACGCGCTGTTCGATAATGGCCGTCGTGGCCGTGTTATCACTGGTGCGAATAAGCGTCCTCTGAAATCACTTTCTGACATGCTGAAGGGTAAACAAGGCCGCTTCCGTCAGAACTTGCTCGGTAAGCGTGTCGACTATTCCGGCCGTTCGGTCATTGTGACCGGCCCTGAGCTGAAACTGCACCAATGTGGTTTGCCTAAGAAGATGGCTTTGGAGCTGTTCAAGCCGTTTATCTATGCGCGCCTCGACGCCAAGGGTCTCTCGATGACCCTCAAACAGGCGAAGAAGTGGGTTGAAAAAGAGCGCAAGGAAGTCTGGGACATCCTCGACGAAGTGATCCGTGAGCACCCGGTTCTGCTGAACCGTGCGCCGACGCTTCACCGTCTTGGCATCCAAGCGTTTGAGCCAGTCCTGATCGAAGGTAAAGCGATCCAGCTTCACCCACTGGTCTGTTCGGCCTTTAACGCTGACTTTGATGGCGACCAAATGGCCGTCCACGTACCGCTCAGCCTCGAAGCGCAGCTTGAAGCGCGCGTGTTGATGATGTCGACAAACAACATCCTCTCACCAGCCAACGGCAAGCCGATCATCGTGCCTTCGCAAGATATGGTACTGGGTATCTATTACCTCTCGATGGAACGTCAGGAGAAGCATCCTGAATACCTCGAGAATGAGGATGGCACCAAGGTCGAACGCCTGCCGCGCTTTGCCGATATGGCTGAAGTGCACCAAGCGCTTGAGAACAAGTCGGTTACCCTTCACACCAAAATCATCGCCCGCGTTCCGCAGGCGGATGAGGATGGCAACATCGTCCAAACGCGTTTCGAAACGACGCCGGGCCGTATGCTGATCGGTGAATGTCTGCCCAAGAACCACAAGGTTCCTTACGACATCATCAACCGCCTTCTCACCAAGAAGGACATCGGTGACGTGATTGACGAGGTCTATCGTCACACTGGCCAGAAAGACACTGTGCTGTTCGCTGATGCGATCATGGTGCTGGGCTTCCGCCACGCGTTTAAGGCGGGCATCTCTTTCGGTAAGGATGACATGATTATCCCTGACGAGAAGATCAAAATGGTCGCTGATACCAAGTCGCTGGTCGGTGATTACGAGCAGCAATATCAGGACGGTCTGATCACCCAGCAAGAGAAGTACAATAAGGTGATCGACGCCTGGAGCCGTTGCGGTGACCAAGTGGCAGATGCCATGATGGACCGGATTAAAGCTCTTCCTAAGGATAAGGACGGGCGCGAGGCTGAGATCAACTCGATCTACATGATGAGCCACTCCGGTGCGCGTGGTTCGCCAACGCAGATGAAGCAGCTTGCCGGTATGCGCGGGCTGATGGCCAAGCCTTCGGGCGAGATTATCGAAACGCCGATTATCTCGAACTTTAAAGAAGGTCTGACCGTTCTTGAATACTTCAACTCGACCCACGGCGCGCGTAAAGGTCTCGCCGATACTGCGCTTAAGACGGCGAACTCAGGCTATCTGACCCGCCGCCTTGTTGACGTGTCGCAAGACTGCGTCATCGTTGAGGAAGATTGTAAGACTGACAATGCGCTGGAAATGCGCGCCATCGTTCAGGGCGGTAGCGTTATCGCCTCTTTGGGTGAGCGCATTTTGGGCCGCACTGTTGCCGAAGATCTGGTCAATGCGAAAACCGACGAAGTGATCGTGAAAGCGGGCACTCTGATCGACGAAGCGATGGTTAAGGACATCGAAGCGGCAGAAGTTATGTCGGCCAAGATCCGCTCACCGCTGGTTTGCGAAGCCGATCAGGGCGTTTGCGGCACTTGTTATGGCCGTGATCTGGCTCGCGGTACGCCGGTCAACATCGGCGAGGCTGTTGGCGTTATTGCTGCGCAGTCGATCGGTGAGCCGGGCACGCAGCTGACGATGCGGACCTTCCACATTGGCGGCGCGGCGCAGGTCAACGAAACCTCGCATCTCGAAGCTATTTCGGATGGTAAGGTCGAATATCGCGACATCCCCACCATTAAGGACAAGAAGGGCCGCTTGCTCTCGCTTGCCCGCAATGGCGAGATCGCGGTGATCGATGCTGAGGGCCGCGAGCGTGAAATGCACAAGGTGCCTTACGGTACTGTGCTGATGCACAAGGATGGCGCCAAGGTTAAAGAGGGCGACCGTCTGGCTGAGTGGGATCCCTTCACCCTGCCGATCATCACCGAGCAATCGGGCATCGTGCGTTATCAGGATCTGCTCGAAGGCACGACGATGGAGGAAACCTCTGACGAGGCGACCGGTATCGCTCAACGTGTTGTCACGGAAAACCGCGCAACAGGCCGCAAGAAGAAGGAGGATTTCCGTCCTCGTCTGACGCTGCTTGGCGAAGGGCAAAGCCTGGATGATGATGGTGAGACTGAAGCGCAGCGTTATATGCTGGCGCCCGGAACTACCCTCTCGGTTGAGGACGGCCAACAGGTCGAAGCTGGCGATATTCTCGCCCGTGCTTCGCGCGAAGCTGCCAAAACCCGCGACATCACCGGTGGTTTGCCGCGCGTTGCTGAATTGTTCGAAGCGCGCATGCCGAAGGACGTTTCGGTTATCGCCAAGATCGACGGCCGGATTGAATTCGTTCGCGAATACAAAGCCAAACGCAAGATCGCGATTGTTCCCGAGGAAGGTGATGCAGTCGAATATCTGATCCCCAAGACAAAGGTGATCGACGTGCAAGAAGGCGATATGGTCAAGAAGGGCGATACGCTCATCTCTGGCTCGCCCAATCCGCACGACATCCTTGAAGTCATGGGCGTCGAAGCTTTGGCTGAATATCTCGTTGATGAGATTCAGGAAGTTTACCGTCTCCAAGGCGTGAAAATCAACGACAAGCACATCGAAACGATCGTTCGTCAGATGCTGCAAAAGGTTGAGATCACCTTCGGTGGCGACACGACTTTGCTTCCGGGCGAACAGGTTGACCTTGCTGAAATGCAAGAAGTGAACAGCAAGCTTGGTAAGGGTAAAAAGCCTGCCACTGGTACGCCAATCCTTCTCGGCATCACCAAGGCATCGCTGCAAACGCGCAGCTTTATCTCGGCCGCATCCTTCCAGGAAACCACTCGCGTGCTTACGCAGGCGGCGGTTGAAGGCAAGCAGGACACACTGATCGGTCTGAAAGAGAACGTGATCGTGGGTCGCTTGATCCCGGCTGGCACGGGCGCGGGCATGAACCGGATGCGCGTTACTGCGTCTAGCCGTGATGCTGCGCTTAAGGCCGCTTGGAAAAAGCAGCAGGACAAGCTTGCTGCAGCAGGCGAAGCGGAAGCCGAACCGGCCGCTGACCCCATCTCCTCAGAAGAGAAGATGAAGGCGGCAATGGCAGCAGCTGCGCCAAAACCTGCTGAAGAGGCTGCTCCTGAAGCAGAAGCGCCAGCGGCAGAAGCACCTGCAGCAGACACAGCGGCGCCTGAAGCGGATACGCCAGACGCGGAGTAATTCGCGCCAAGCCAATCTGGCATAAGCTGAAAAAAGACCCCGCCGGAGCAGATAAGCTCGGGCGGGGCTTTTTGTGTTCGTCTGGCTATTAGGCCGAGGGTCTTATAAGCTGGGCGGCCTATTCCTTCTCAGGCTCTGTCGATGGGCCGACCACCAGCCGCGAGAAGGTCGCCTGCGCATAGTCGCCATTGGCTTTGTCGACTTCCCAATCGCCCGTGCCAGCGCATCCGGCATACCAATTGCCGCCGCCGGTTTTGGTGCTGCACTGGTTGTAAACGCCCGCTTTGAAATAAAGCGAGTCGCCGCCATATCCATATGGGTTATCGAGCTTGTCGACCCCGCGTGCCAGGCTGATCGCATATCCGACTTTGCCCAAACGCTCGTTGTTAAAAACGACATGCATCGTGTTCTTGTGGACGTTGATCGTGTAGCTGAACTCCTCGCCCAGCTTGATCCCCTTTTCGCCCGGATCCTCGGTGCCATCCCAATTGTTGCCATAGATCGGCACAGAGATATCGTTCCGGTTCGGATCTTCCTTCGCCAGATTGCGTTCGTAATTGAAGAAGACCGATCCATATTCATGGCCGGGAAACTTCTTGAAGTAGATTTTGATCGGCTCGTTGCCATAGCCAAAACCGCTCTTGGTGCTTTTGTATTTCACCGCGTGGATCTGTCCGACGACAACCGAATAGGCCGCTTTGGTGCTGGCATCAGCCGCGTTGAGGGCGACATGGTCAACCTTCAGCGTGGCTTCCATCTTGCCACCAATCGATCCGAATTTGTCCGAATCCTTGCGCGCGAGAATAGCAAAATTGTTGCCGCCATCATGCGTGCCGATCCGCGTGTTCTTGCCGCGCAGCATCTGGCGCAACTCGCTGCGGGTATTGGTCGAATTGGCCGTGGTGATCGCCTTGTTGGGGGCAGTGAAGACCAGTCCGCCTTCCTCGTTCAGATAGAAATAGTCGGGATGGACATATTTCTTCATTGCCGAAACGGGAATTTCATCGGGCTTCTTGTCGCCATTATCATCCATCGGAAGAGTGATCTTCCAATAGCTCATGTCGAACTTGCTGCCGGGTGCGGCTGGTTCGTCAGTTTCGGCGGCAGCGGCCACCGGCAATGCCAAAGCAAGCGCTGTGAGACTGATAAGGTGTGTTCTGATTGCAGGCATCGTGTTCCCATTCATTTATGTTGTTGCGCTTGATACTAGCCGCACCTGCCTGAACCACCAATGTAGGAGGTCTGCTCATTCGTATGCATAGAAGGCGCTGCTGGGCGGTAATCTTGGCGCTCGGCGCTTGCCCCGTCGAGTGATGCTGGCTACCGCAGGGCGCATGACAATCACACGTTTTGCCCCCTCTCCTACCGGCCGGCTGCATGTCGGCAATATTCGCACAGCACTGCACAATTGGATGCTCGCGCAGAAGCTTGGCGGCAAGTTTTTGCTGCGGATCGACGATACCGATCCAGAGCGCAGTAAAGAAGAATATGTTGAGGCGATCCGCGCCGATCTGGCGTGGCTGGGCATGCATCCTGATGGGGAGGAGCGCCAATCTTTGCGGCTCGAACGCTATGATGCTGCGTTTGACGTGTTGAAAGAGGCTGGCCGGGTCTATCCAGCCTATGAAACGGCGCAAGAGCTGGAATTGAAGCGCAAGGTGCTGTTGGGGCGTGGTCTGCCACCGATTTATGATCGCGGCGCGCTTGACCTTTCTGATGAAGAACGCGCTGCAAAAGAGGCTGAGGGTATTCAGCCGCATTGGCGCTTTAAACTCGATCATGACGAGGCGATCGCATGGGAAGACGGCGTGCGCGGTGCGTCGAAATTTGATCCCAAATTGCTGTCTGATCCGGTGATCCGCCGGGCCGATGGATCGTGGCTCTACATGTTGCCATCGGCGGTTGATGATGTGGAAATGGGCGTGACCCATGTGCTTCGCGGTGAGGATCACGTCTCCAACACTGCTGTGCAAATTCAAATGTTTACCGCACTTTATGCTGCAGGCTTTGGTGCAGCATCCGATGCACAAAAGACCCATCCGGAATTCGCGCATGAGGCGCTGCTGGTCGGCACGGAAGGCAAACTTTCCAAGCGGCTTGGCTCGCTAGGATGCGATGCCTTGCGCGACAAGCATATCGAGCCCGAAGCGCTGGTTGCCATGCTAGCGCGGCTGGGCACGTCGCTTCCCGTGGAGCCGATTGCCGATAGCGCGAAACTGCTCGAGACTTTTGATCTGTCGACCTTTGGCCGTGCGCCGGCGAAATTTGACGATGCCGAGCTGGAACGGGTGAACACGGCGATTGTGCACGCGTTTGACTATGCAGACGTGTCGGACCGTCTGCCCACCGGGATGGACGAGGCGGGCTGGCACGCCGTGCGCCCCAACGTTGCCAATATGGGCGAGGTTGCCGAATGGTGGCGGTTGGTCACGGGGCCGATTGAACAACTTGAATTCTCCGATGAGGACAAGGCGTTTCTCGCTCAGGCGGCTGAGGCGCTCACTTGGGGTGACGACCCTTGGGGAGCGCTTACGTCGGCGCTAAAGGAGAGCACGGGCCGTAAGGGTAAGGCGCTGTTTCTGCCTTTGCGCCAAGCGTTGACGGGTATGAACCACGGGCCTGACATGGGCGAATTGCTCCCGCTGATCGGTGAAGAAGAGGCACGCAAACGCTTGCAATGCAGCGGACAGTAGTCTGGGGCGTTTCGCAAGAAACGACCCCGCTCCCGCCCGCCCCATGGCGGGAGCGCTAAAGCGCACCCACCCGGGCGGTCGCTAAGTCTTAGCTTTCGGCTAGAGAAAATTCGGTCAAGAGACTTCGCCAATCGTCGAGATTGTCTCCAAGTGCGACGTATCCAGGTTCAGCTTTGTCCGAGTCTTTTTGGTGTAGTGAAAGATCCCACCAGACAAGGCTTCTATACCTCTGCATAAACTCAAAGACTTCCATACCGTCCTCGCAGGCTTCTCTTTCTTGCCGAAGTTGAGGATGATAGAACGTAGCTGGCATCGCGATGCCCATAGGCCATCCATTGTCACGGTATGTCGAATGCTTGGAAGTATTTGCGATCGCCTCAATAGCGGCCTGCCAACGCACTTTCTTGGAAACTAAGTCTCGGAAATCTCTCGATGAGTTGATGGGATAGACCGAGTTGGACTTTCCCGTCCGCGCCCGCTTGATAAGCGCTCTAGCTGTCCAATCGCGGAGACTAGTTATTGCTACACAATAGTCGATTGCCGAATAGGTGACTGACTGGGGATCACATGGGCGGGCAAAAACGGCGTCTTCAAATTTTGAAAAGTTCCAATCCGCTTTGTGCCATTGTTCAATGGGAGTGCGAATGCCAGTTAGAAGTTCGGGATGTTCTGTCCAGGGGTGGCTTTGCGACCTTCGGCTCAACGTTCGTTCTCCTCCCTAGCGATACTTCCCAGCGGTTATGAACTCGCCGAATGTCTCGCACCAAACAACGACAGTCGTGTATTCATTCACATCCACGCCAGCGGGCACATCGATCAGAAATCCGTCGAAGCTTTTCACATCGCCGATTTGGACCGCATCCGCTTTGATCGGCTCAAACTCATCCTCATGCTCGACGAAATCGCGCGTGAGATAGACCTTATAGTCTGGCCCCGGCGCAAGCTCGCCTTGATGGACGATCTTCTCCGGCGTCACGCTGATTGTGCCTTCGCCCCAATGAAGCGTATCACTGCCGCGCAAGTCCCGCGTCAGCTCGACACTGAATTCGGCTATCTGCGCTTCAGCGAGCAAAGTGGCATCATCGGGCGAGGGCTGGGCAGTGAGGATCGGTAGGAAATAGATGCCCAACGCAAAGCCAAGCGCAATCGCGCCAAGGTGGGTGACGGCGAGAACAATCAAGCGCTTCATGATCTTGCTCCTCGGTGGAATGCCAGCTGAGTAGCATGAGAAAGGTAAGCGTGCAGCCTTAATCGTGCAGGCTTAACCCTCGTGCTCTTCAAGTTCGTTACCGCGCAAGGTCACGACATGGAGCAAATTGGTGGCGCCCGGTGTTCCAAATGGGACGCCAGCCAGCGCGATCAGCTTGCTGCCCGCCTGGCCGAAACCGTGGCGCAAAGCCATGCGCTTACCCTTGGCGATCATTTCTTCAAAGCTGCCAATGTCCTTGGTGGCCACGGCATGCGCGCCCCAAAGCAACGCGACGCGCCGCGCGGTCCGGTCGGATGGGGTGAGCACCAAAACCGGCGTATCAGGCCGCTCGCGCGAAACCCGCCTTGCGGTTGAGCCAGAGGAGGTGAAGACCGTAATCGCGCTGATTGGCACTGTATCGGCAATGGTCATGCAAGCGTGCGCCAGCGCGTCGGATGTGGTGGCATCGGGCGTCGTTTCGAGGAAGCGCACGCGCGCCTTGTAATCCTCGTCCCGTTCGACCTGGCCTGCGATCCGGTCCATCATCACCACCGATTCCACCGGCCATTCGCCCGCTGCGCTTTCAGCTGAAAGCATCACGGCATCCGCCCCGTCATAGACGGCATTGGCCACGTCAGAGACTTCAGCGCGGGTTGGTGTGGGATTTTCGATCATGCTTTCCAGCATTTGAGTCGCAACGATCACCGGCTTGCCGGCCGTACGCGCAGCGTTGACGATGCGCTTTTGCAAAGGCGGCACTTCATACGGCTCCAGCTCAACCCCCAGATCACCGCGCGCAACCATCAGCCCGTCTGCCAGTTCGAGCAATTCATCGAGCCGGTTGACCGCCATCGGCTTCTCGATCTTCGCACACAAAGCGCCATAGCCGCCCATCAGCTTGCGCGCTTCGGCCAGATCTTCTGGACGCTGCACAAAGCTGAGGCCGATCCAATCCGCCCCATGTTCAACTGCAAAGGACAGGTCTTTGCGGTCCTTGTTAGTGAGCGCAGGAATAGGCACTTCGACATCGGGCACGTTCACGCCCTTGCGGTCAGAGATAACCCCGCCAACTTCTGCTGAGCACAAAATCGCATCGGCATCGGCCCGGATCACCTTGAGGCGGATTTTGCCATCATTGATGAGCAGGCGCTGGCCTTTTTCCAGAATGCCGAACAATTCGGGATGCGGCAGCTCAACGCGGGTTTCATCGCCCGGTTCAGGATTGCGGTCGAGCGTGAAGTGGCCGGAATGGCGGATCACGGCCTTGCCATCCTTGAAAGTGCCAACCCGCAGCTTGGGGCCTTGCAGGTCGGCAAGGATCGCGATTGGCCTTCCGAATTCCTCTTCCAAATCGCGGATAGCGGCAATCGTTTTGGCGTGGGTAGCGTGATCGCCATGGCTCATATTGACGCGGAAGGCATCGGCCCCTTCCATAAAGAGCTTCTTGAGCATGTCGGGCGAGCTTGAGGCAGGACCAACGGTGGCAAGAATTTTGACCTTGCGGCCGCGCGGGCGGACTTGTGTGCCGGCTGCTGATACTTTTCGCTGTTCCATCGCCTGCCAGCTATGGCACAGCTATTTTTCAACTCAAGGACATCGAGGCAAGGAACAGCCAATATGGATACGAATTCACCGGATAAACTTGATCAATTGGATGACGGGGTCGCTGCTGCGGCATTCCGCCGGTTGGTTCGCCATCTCCAGCATCGCCATGATGCGCAGAATATTGATTTGATGGGCCTATCGGGCTTTTGCCGCAATTGCTTAAGCGATTGGATTATGGAAGCCGGTTTTGAGGGTGATAAGGCGGCGGCCCGCGGGCTCATCCATGGCATGCCAATGGACGAGTGGAAGGCGACGCGCCAGACACCTGCTACTGAAGAGCAATTGGCGCGAATGAAGGAAAGCGTGGCCCGAAACAAATAGTTGCGTGTGGCCTAGGCGCGTTCGAGCAAATACAGCTCCACATCGCCAAACTTCTTGGGCAGTTCCTTGCGCCCGATCGAGGTAAAGCGGCAGCGGTCATAGCCTTCGACGAGCAAGGCGGCGGCGAAAGCTTCGGTGCAATAGACCCCGCCAACAGGGGTAACCGGTTCAATTCTTGCGGTCTTATTGACCTCGCCGCCATACCACAGCCGGTTACCAGTGATCCGGTCGGTGCCGACCCAGACAGGGCCGAAATGCACGCCGATCCGCATTCCTGCTTCGTCACCTTGCGGGGTGAGTTCGCCGGGCAAATCAGCGAGCGCAGCCTGCAAATCAAGCGCTATACTGGCGGCTTGGGCAGGCTCGTCGATCACACAATAAATCGCATCGCCCCAGGTGTTACGAAATTCGACATGATCGCCGTAATCGCCCAGCACTTTGCCGATTTGCCCCATCACCTCGCGCATGAAGAGTGGCAATTCGCGCTCGCCAAGCCGCGAAAAGCCCTTGTAATCAGCAAAGATGATCGAGCGGATTTCGCGCCGCGTTCCCTCGCCAATCTCTGGTTTCGGCGGAAACGTCAGATTGCGCGGAACATCGCCTGCGCCGATGGAAATGGTTTCGCGGTCCAATGCTTGCCACAAGGCGATATCGGCAACCGTGCCGGCCAGGCCTGTGGTGGAATAGCTTTTAAATTTGTCCGAGATGACGGCAAGCTGGATCGCTTCCGTCCCGTCCTCCTGCGCGCGCAATGCGGCAAGCCCCATCGCCAACTTGGTATTGTAAGCGAATTGATTGTCATCACCGACATAGGCGCCAGATGTCGCGAAATAGGTCGCCTTCGCAGCCGATTTGCAGGCGTGATAGCGTGCGCGCCATTCCTCGCCGCCACACACAACGCTTTCGGCGATGAAGTCCTCTTCGGCAAAGGGGAGGACGGCATTCAACTCGCCGCCTGCTGCCAGAATAGCCTCGGCGATCAAGATGTCCGCCCCGCATGCCAGCGGGCCATAGCCGATGGTGATCTTGTGCTGCGCAATGGCTGCTGCGATTTTTGCGGCGAGCGCGCTTTCCGCATTCGATCCCGCCTCGAACATATGGCCGCAATAGATGGCGGTGGTGGTTTGCACAGCGTTGTTCATGCTCTTCTACCGCGCGCAGAAGCTCAGCAGTGGGCCTTCCCAGCAGGCGCGATCCACCGTGCTGCGGGTGACTGCGATCTCTTCGGAAGAACCGTCATCCGCAAAGCCGGTGAGCACGCCTTGCTCGGGGTTGGTGACATCCAGCGCAATGCGCGAGACATTCATGAAAAAAGGGCCATCAAGGCTGATCGCGGTGAAATCACCGTCGCTTCCGGTCGTCGTGAATTCGCATGGGCCATCATAGGAAAAGGCCGTATTGTCGAAAGTGCACTGAACACGCCGCGCTTGCGGCGGCGGGGCAGCGGTTGGCGCGGGGGCAGGTTCATCTGTGCCTTTCACACGGATGAGACGCCGCGCGATATAGCCTGTCGTGCCATCAGACAGCTCAACCGGCCACCAATTGCCCGGTTCGCGGCGGGCGCGAAACACTTCGCCCACTTGCGCGCGGCCAACGATTTCAGACGAAGTGGTAGGGCGCGCACGGACATTGGAATGGCCATCGGGATCCTCAACCGTTGCCAAAATCCAGTTTTCGGGGATGTCGGGCGGGTTGGCCTCCGGTTCGGGCTCTTCGCCCGTGTCGATCTCTACGTCTTCATTTTGCTGCGCGCTTGATGAACCAGCGAGTGCGGGGTCTTCGGCCTCGCTTTGAGGCCACAAGAAGAAGGCTGCAATGGCGGCTAGGGCAATAGCGCCAAACCCTAGGCCAGCGAAAAGCGGGCCATTGCTTGATGGTGCAGGCGTTGCATAGACGATCGGTTCCTGTTCCGCTGGTTCAGGCTCCGGGGCGGGAGGAGGAGGCGCAAAGGCAGGTTCACTCGCCGATGCGATCGTGGGATCAGGGCCATTGCGCCCGCACAAATCGGCAAGGCTTGCTTTGACCTTGCGCCAGCTGGGATGGTCATCTTCGCCCAGCCAGTCGCCAATGTCGGCATATTGGATCTGGTTGAAGGGAAGCGGCGGCATAATGTCGCCCAGCGCCGTTTGCACCAGCTTCTTCTGATTGCGCGCCATATCAGCCTCGGCCCGCACCCATTCGCTCGCCGCAGCATCCGCAGACCACACAACAATCGCTGCCTTGGCTTCGGAAATTTTGCTGGTGATGACATCGCCATAGCTTTGATGCGGGGGAAGCTCTGCATCCCACCACACATCGTATCCTTCATCCTCGATTGCGCGAGCAAGGCGGGCAACCGGTTCCTTGTCCATGCGCGAATAGGATATGAAGACATCAACCATTGGGCACCCCTTCCACCAAGCCTGTATTGATAGAGGAGGCTGCGGCCCATGCAATAGGAAGGAGGCGACACATTTTTCGCAAGCGTCTAGCCCGCTTCCCCACAGGGTCACGCACAGGAATGCGCATTTCCCACTTTTCTGGCTGCGTCAGCGCCGCTAACCGATGCGGCCAAACCAATTTTACCGATTCTGGAGATGCCCCTTGGCCGAAGCCACTGATGACCGCCTGCGCTTGTTGATCGAGCGTATCGAACGCCTTGAAGAAGAGAAAAAAGGCATCGCCGACGATATTCGCGATGTCTATTCAGAGGCGAAAGCGGTGGGCTATGACCCCAAAATCATGCGCCAGGTCGTGCGTCTGCGAAAAATGAAGCCGGACGATCGCAACGAAATGGAAATGGTGCTCGACACTTATAAGGCTGCGCTGGGCATTGGTTGATATTCTTCCTGTATTGCCTTAGTAACACAGTTAGCAATTCAGGAGAACCCAAATGCCACCCGAATATAAGGACGCGCGCGGCGTCATCGTCACCACAACCCCTACAATCGAAGGGCAGCCGATCCGCGAATATTGCGGCATTGTCGTGGGCGAAGTGATTGTCGGGGCCAATTTGTTCCGCGATCTGTTCGCCAATATTCGCGATATTGTGGGCGGACGTTCGGGCTCTTACGAGCGCGTCTTGGCAGATGCCCGCGAGCAAGCCATTGCTGAATTGCAAGCGGAATGCGCAGCGCGCGGCGGCAATGCGGTGGTCGGGATTGATCTTGATTATGAAGTGATCGGCGACACTGGTTCGATGCTGATGGTCTCCGCCAGCGGGACGGCGGTAAAGGTCTAACCCTTTCGGCTCGCTTGAAGGACGCGCGCGCCTCAGCTAGGCCGCGTGCAGCACTTTCAAAACAGACGAATAAGAGTTCCCATGGCAGGCCATTCCAAATTTAAGAACATCATGCACCGCAAGGGTGCGCAGGATAAGAAGCGTTCCAACCTCTTCTCCAAATTGAGCCGTGAAATCACCGTTGCGGCGAAAATGGGCACGCCCGATCCCGATATGAACCCGCGTCTGCGGCTGGCTGTCAACACGGCCAAGGGGCAGTCGATGCCCAAGGACAATATCCAGCGCGCGATCGACAAGGCTTCGGCTGGTGATGACGAAAATTACGAGGAAGTGCGCTATGAAGGGTATGGCCCGGGCGGTAGCGCAATCATCGTAGAAACGCTGACGGACAATCGCAATCGCACCGCAACGGCTGTACGCACTGCATTTTCAAAGCACGGCGGCAATCTAGGCACCGAAGGATCGGTCGCGCACGGGTTTGAACGGCTCGGCCTGATCGAATATGCGGCCGAGGCAGGCGATGAGGACACAGTGCTCGAGGCCGCGATGGAAGCGGGCGCAGAAGACATCGAATCCTCTGATGATGGGCACACGATCTGGACGGCTTCAGAAGATTTGCACGAGGTCGCAGGCGCGCTTGAGAAAGCGCTGGGCGAAGCCAAGGAAGTGAAGCTCGCGTGGAAACCCAACCTCACTGTTGAACTGGATGAGAAGGGCGCTGGCACTTTGCTCAAACTTATTGATGTGCTGGATGACGACGACGATGTGCAGACCGTTTGGGGCAATTACGACATCAGCGATGAGGTGATGGCCAAGCTCGACGCCTAGGGCACTCAAGAGCAAATGATCATCCTCGGCCTTGATCCCTCGCTTTCCTGCACCGGATGGGGCGTGATCCGCAGCGAAGGCTCGCGCTTGATCCACATCGCTAATGGCCAGATCAAAACCGATGCCAAGGCCGCTATGCCAGCTCGCCTCTCGCATTTGGTCACGGCGATTGACGCAGTGATTGCCGAGCATCAACCCGACCGGGCGGCGTGCGAGGAAGTCTTCGTCAACAAGAACCCGCAATCGACATTGAAGCTGGCCCAAGCGCGCGGCGCGGTGCTGGCGGCTTGCGGCGGGCAAGGCCTCAGCGTTAACGAGCATTCTGCGCGCCTCGTCAAGAAGGCGGTCACCGGCACGGGCGCAGCGGATAAAACACAGGTGCAGGCTATGATCAAAGTGCTCTTGCCCCAAGCCGATGTTGCTGGAGCAGACGCCGCTGACGCGCTGGCCGTGGCGATTGCCGATGCGAATTTGATGGGCCGCGGATAGGGGACGCTTGCGATGTATTTGGTCGTTTTTCGCAACCGCAAACGCGCCGATATCGACGCTGCGCAATATGATGCAGATGCCGAGGCGATGGAGCTGCTCGCCAAATCCCAACCCGGCTATCGCGCGTTCAAATCCTATACATCACAAGATGGCGAAGTGGTTGCTATATCCGAGTGGGATGGCGAGGCATCGGCGCGTGCTTGGGGTAGCCAAGCTGAACATGCAATCGTGCAGGGCAGGGGCCGCGAGGAATATTACGAGGAATACACGATGTTCGCCTGCGATGATCCGCGTATTCATCAGTTCAAGAGGACGAAATGACGATCCATTTCTACGGAATACCCAATTGCGATACGGTCAAGAAAGCGCGCAAATACCTGGATGCAAAGGGCGCGGATTACGTCTTTCACGACTATAAGAAAGAAGGCGCTGATCCGGCCAAGCTCGCCGCATGGATCGAGGCGCATGGGGTCGATGTCGTCCTAAACCGCCGTGGCACGACGTTTCGCAAGCTGTCAGATCAAGACAAGGTCGATATTGATGCGGCAAAAGCTGTCATACTTTTGCAAGCAAACCCCAGCATGATCAAACGGCCTGTGGTCGAAGCGGACGATGCAATATTGGTTGGATTTAAGGAAGAGACATGGGACGCAATATTTTCCTGAGCGCGCTTGCGGCATTGTCTGCAAATGCGCTTGCCGCCCCAGCGATTGCGGAGGATGACATGCTGATTATTGCCCATCGCGGTGCCAGTGCCGAACGGCCTGAACACACACTCGAAGCCTATTCGCGCGCGATTGAAGCGGGCGCGGATTATGTCGAACCTGATCTGGTTGTGACCAAGGATCAGGTGCTCGTCGCGCGCCATGAAAACGAGCTGTCCGACACAACCGATGTTGCAAGCCGCGAAGAGTTTGAATTCCGCCGCCGCGACAAGATGATTGACGGTCAGCTGACCGCTGGATGGTTTGCCGAGGATTTTACTCTGGCTGAATTGCGCACTCTACGTGCGAAGGAACGGCTGCCAACCATCCGCCCGGCCAATACGCGCTATGACGGCCTCTATCAGGTTCCCACCTTTGCCGAGATCATCCAGCTTGTCCGCACGAAGGAAGCCGAAACAGGCCGCAGGATCGGCATCTATCCAGAATTGAAGCACCCCACATTCATTCTGCAGGAATCGGGTATCGACATGGTCGATCTGCTCGTCACTCAATTGCGTAATGAAGGGCTGGATGGGGAGGATGCGAAGGTTTTTCTGCAGTGCTTTGAAATCGGCACTTTGCAGCGGCTCAACCAGATGGTCGACAATCCGCTGGTGCAATTGGCAAAACCGGGCGCAGGGCCGGCTGATGAGCCCAAGATTACTTATGAGGAGATGCTCACGCCGACCGGCCTTGCCGATGTGGCGCAATATGCCGATGCGGTGGGCGTTTATATCGGCATGATCTTGGAAGAGGATGGCTCGCCCAAATCGCTGGTTGCGGATGCGCGGGCGCATGGGCTTGATGTGCATGCGTGGACCTTGCGCCCTGAAAACGCGTTTCTGCCCGATGCTTTGAAAGGTGATGGCGGCGATGCGGGCCGCGGCAAGATGGAAGAGCTGCAAGCGATGCTGGCAAAGGCGGGTGTCAAAGGCGTCTTTGCCGATGATCCGGCCAGCGCAGTGAAAGCTCAAGGCGACTAAACTCTATCTTCACCGCATCGCCCTAAGACTTGTATTCAAACATGCGGAATGGGGTTTGTGATGCGTCACATTTTAGCAGTGGCCGTGTTTGCAATGGCGTTGAGCGCTTGCGGAGCGCCTGAAGCAGAAGATGCGCAAGAGGACACGCGCACTCTTGAAGAGCGGTTGGAAAGCGTTGCGGGCAAAATCACCAAGGCTGATCCATCTGTTTTTGGAAAGCGGTTTGCCGATACAATGATCTCAGCGCGGGTCGAGGAAGGCAATGTGCTGGTCGTAAGACTGGCGGGTGTTAGCACGGTCGAGAGCTTTGATGTTTTCGAGGCACAAAAGGAGCTGCGCCCGAAAATCTGCAGCGCGCGCAATTTCAAACGGGTTTTCGCCCAAGGCGGCGAAGTGCATTTCGAGCTGATCTCGACCATCGGGAAACGCTATCCGCGTGTCCAGTTCAGCAAGTGCTAGGTCTTTTTCGCAGTCACAATATAGTTGAGCGCCAGATCATCGCCCAGATGCAAGCTTTTGCCCGGTCGCCAAGCGATGCCGGTGGGGTTGGACATGGTCAGGCCGACCTCGGCGAGAAGATCGGACAACTCTTCGGGCGTGACAAAGTCATTCCAGTCATGGGTGCCCTTGGGGACATAGCCCACAGCCTCTGCCGCGCCAACCAGCAGCAGCCGGCTGGCAGCGGTGCGATTGGGGGTCGACATCACGAGCAAACCGTCCGGCTTTAGCGCGGCGGCCACTTGAGCAAGGAACGCAGGCTTATCTGCCACATGCTCGATCACTTCCAAGCAAGTGACCAGATCAAACTGGCCGAT
>CALLIO010000340.1 GCA_938009055.1 uncultured Altererythrobacter sp. | reverse complement strand
GGGGGTTACAATTTCAGCTTCGGGGAAAGCGCTCTTTGCCGCCTTCATCAAAGGATGCCGCTCAAGCTCTGCGGCAAGATCAGCCGCTTCTTTCTCGCGCTGTTCGCGAAGGGATGGCGCGCCCTCGCTCGTGCCGCGCTCAACCAGCCAGCGCTTGCCAGTGTGTTTGAACAGGGCATCGCGCAATTCAGCTGCCGGGTCCTCGCCCATCCCGTCTGCAAGCGAATAGGTGAGCTTTTCAGGCCCAAGCTCGATCACGCGCACCCAATCATGCATCAATTGAGCGACGCGCAATTGCCCACTTTCCTCAATTGCTTGCACCAGACTTGCCCAATTAGGCGCAGCAGCAGACGCATTTGCGGTTTCGCCAGCAGCAGCAGGGGCTGGTTCAGATGCGGTGACTGGTGTTTTGCTCGCCAATTCCTCGAGCTTTTTGGAGAGCTTTTCAGGATCAGGCAGATTGCTTGCGTGCATCACCCGCAAAAGCGCCATTTGCGCAGCGATCAACTGGTCGGGCGCTTGGCGAACCTCGTCATGCCCCTTGAGCAACAATTGCCACAAGCGGTGCAGCTGTCCGGGATTGAGCCGTGTGGCGAGGTCTTTGAGCGCAGCGCGCTCGTCCTCGGTCGCAGCATCCGGCTCGCCGCCCGAAACCTGCGCCACGGTGACCGCATGGGTCAGCTCCATCAGCGAATGGATCAGCGCAAGCGGCTCCACACCCAGCGCATATTGATCGTCAACAGCAGCAAGCAACGCCTTTGCATCACCCGACAACATAGTTGTGTAGAGTTCACGCCGCGCGCTTTTGTCCGCCAGCCCCAGCATATCGCGCACCCGCGCGCCGGTAACATTGCCGCCTTCATCCAAATCAGCATGGGCAATCGCTTGATCGAGGATCGAGAGGCCATCGCGCACTGACCCTTCGGCAGCATTGGCGATGATATGCAGCGCCTCGTCCTCGGCCTCGACACCTTCTTTCCCGCAAATTTGGGCAAAGTGGCTATGCAGCAGATCGGAGGGAATACGCCGCAGATCAAAACGCTGCGTGCGGCTCAGCACAGTGACCGGCAGCTTTTCAACTTCAGTCGTGGCGAAGAGGAATTTTACATGCGCGGGCGGTTCCTCCAGCGTCTTCAACAGCGCGTTAAAGGCATTGCGAGTCAGCATGTGGACCTCGTCAATGATGTAGATTTTATAGCGCGCCGAGACCGCCGAATAGCGCACAGCCTCGATAATCTCGCGCACATCATCAACGCCGGTGTGCGATGCCGCGTCCATTTCGATCACATCGATATGACGACCCTCTGCAATCGCCGTGCACGGTTCACAGGTGCCGCATGGGTCAATCGTCGGGCCGCCGGCGCCATCTGGCCCGATGCAATTGAGCGCTTTGGCAATCAGCCTTGCGGTGGAGGTTTTGCCGACCCCGCGAACACCGGTCATCAAAAAGGCGTGGGCCAGCCGGTCGCGCTCGATCGCATTGGCCAGCGTGCGCACCATCGGCTCCTGCCCGATCAATTCAGAGAAGGTTTGCGGACGATATTTGCGCGCAAGGACGCGGTAAGGCTGCTTGGCCTCATCCGCGGGCGCGGGACTAGCAGAGGGCGTGGATTCCGGCTCAGTTACGGCTTCGGTCGCAGGCTCGCTTTCAGCTGACGGTGTACTCTCAGCGGGAGCCGGCGCTTCGCCAAACATCGAATTCTGCCCTGCAGCCTCCAGCTCAGCAGCGGATGGCTGCTGTTCTTCCTCAGTCTCGGGAAGGTCATTGGGCTGGTCGGGATAATCAGAATCAGGCACGCCAGTTCACTACGCGTTGGCGAAGCATTTGTCATGACGCAGATTGGGGAAAAAGCAGACTGCAAACATCTGCAATAAAAGGAGCCGAGCGACCCGCCGCAATCCACCTGGGCTGCTTCCTTCCGGACCTGACCCGGTGAGCGAACGCAAACGTCCACCCGACTCCCGGGCGGCGATATGGCGATTGCTCCCAGTTTTGGCAAGCCCGAAGAATATTCAAGTGACAGCCCGCTCCAAAGCTCTATCATCCCTTGCTTACCCCTTCGAAAGGACAATACATGCGCAAACGCTTCTTCACTTTGACCGGAAGCATTGCTGCGCTTTCGCTTGTTCCTTTCTCGGCTGCGCAGGCAGAAGTTCATGCCTCTGAGCAAGCCTCCCTCGAACTGGGTGATGACAGCGGTGAATGGGCAGAAGATGGCCAATGCGATGACGTTCGCTTCACCGGATCGGGGATGGCTGCGGTTTTGTTGACGGACAGCATTGGCAAGGATGCAGCTGATTGCAGCGCCGCGCTCGAAGCGGGAACCATTTCTGTCGACCCGATGCATGCTCCGCCCGCAAATGACGAAGCGATCTTGTTTGGCGATGATGTTTCGAAATTCGCAGGCGACGGACAGTGCGACGATATCCGCTTCGTCAGCAAGGAATCGGCGGCGATGGTCTATATCGCTGAAGACATCGGCCATGATGCGAGCGACTGCCGCGCAGCGTTTGAGGACGGGTCAGTCACATGGCAGGGTAGCTCTGCCACCCCTGAATTGGGTGTGACCGCGAATGACATTGTCGATCAGATGGATGCCGCAAGCGCCAATATCGTATAGCGCTGGCCTATCAGCAATTAGCGCAGCCTAACGAAAATTGTCGGCGTAGGCCTGAATCTTAAGGCCCTTCTTAGGGGTTGCATGCACGCGCGCTGTGATCCCGTAACGCTTCGCATATTCTTGCGCTGCTTCTTTCGAGGGGAAATCGAGCGAGACTTGTGCCTGCGTATCGCCGCTGCCGGTCCAGCCCATCAGCGGGTCAGCCTTGCGCGCTTCGGATTGTTCGAACTCAAGCACCCAAGCAGAGGTGCGCGACTTACCCGATTGCATCGCGTTTTTCGGTCGTTGGTAGATACGTGCTGCCATGGCTCGTCCCTTTAATTCAGCTTTTGCGATTTGAAAAGGCGTTCTTGGTCTTCAAACTCGCCACTTCGGACCAAGGTTCATCCGGCCAGCGGTGTTTGGGGTAGCGCCCCTTCATATCCTTGCGAACATCGGCCCAGCTTCCGCGCCAGAAACCGGGAAGATCGCGGGTCGATTGGATCGGGCGCCCTGCTGGATTGGTCAGCTTCAACAGCAGCGGCGTGTTGCCAATCATCGGCTGCTGATCGAGCCCGAAGAGCGCCTGCACCCGCACTTCAACGCTGGGTGCATCATCACCAGCATAATCAACCCGATGCTTGCTGCCTGCAGGCGAGATAAATTCGCGCGGCGCTTGACTGGCCAATGTCTGCTGATCGTCCCAGCTCAATTGACCGATGACAGCCTCTGCCAACGCGCCTTTGGCAAGTTTCAAATCGTTGCGCCCTTCCAAAAGCGGGGCAAGCCACATTGCCGCATTGGCCGCCAGATTATCGAGCGAAATCGCCTCAATCCCAGCAAAACGCCCACGCGCCAGCAGATCAGCAGGGAGCAATTCCCCCAAACCTTCCACCGCCTTACCCACAAGCATATCCACAAGGGCTGCCGGGTCTGGATCAGGGTCTGGCCCGCTCGCCAATGTGATCGCACCCATGCGCCGCTCAAGCCGTGCTTCCGCCCGCGCCTCTGCCCCGTTCCAGCGGATGACAGAACGCTTCTCTATCAGATAGCCCAAATGCCCCTCGACATCGGATTGCGAAAGCTGCGCAGCCGCCACAATCCGCGCGCCTTTCGCTTGACCCACTGCATCGCCGATCACCAGCCAATCCGCCCGCGCCAAGG
>CALLIO010000339.1 GCA_938009055.1 uncultured Altererythrobacter sp. | reverse complement strand
GTTCGAGAAGAATGACCGCATCGGCGGTCTGCTGCGCTACGGTATCCCAGACTTCAAAATGGAAAAGCAGCTGATCAACCGCCGCGCAGTCCAGATGGAAGCGGAAGGTGTAACCTTCAAAACATCCAAAGAAGTCGGCGTGGATGTCTCTTTCAAGAGCTTGGAAGAGAATTTCGACGCGGTCGTCCTTTCTGGCGGCGCGGAAGACGCGCGCAATCTGCAAATTCCGGGCGCTGAGCTCAATGGCGTTCGCTTGGCGATGGAATTCCTGACCCAGCAGAACAAGCGCAATGCCGGCGATGATGAATTGCGCGCAGCGCCGCGCGGATCAATCACTGCAACCGGAAAGAATGTCGTCGTGATCGGCGGCGGCGATACCGGCAGCGATTGCGTCGGCACATCGAACCGCCAGGGCGCGAAAAGCGTTACCCAGCTTGAGATCATGCCCAAGCCTCCTGAAAAAGAGGACAAGGCAATGACATGGCCTGATTGGCCGCTGAAGCTGCGCACGTCCTCTAGCCATGAAGAAGGGGCTGATCGCGATTGGGCCGTGCTAACCAAGCGCGTTGTCGGCGATGGCGAGAATGTCACAGGTCTGGAATGCGTTCGTGTCGAATGGTCGGGCGGCCAGATGCAAGAGATCGAAGGCAGCGAGTTTACTATCGAAGCCGATCTGATCTTCCTTGCGATGGGCTTTGTCGGGCCAATCAAGGCTGGCATGATCGACCAGTCCGGGGTTGATCTGACCGATCGCGGCAATGTCGATGCGAATACGGATGACTATGCAACCAGCAAGCCCAATGTCTTTGCCTGCGGCGATATGCGACGCGGTCAATCGCTTGTGGTGTGGGCCATCCGCGAAGGGCGCCAATGCGCGCGCGCTGTCGATGAAACGCTGATGGGCGTGTCAGAACTACCCCGCTAAAACGCGGGGCTGCAGGTGTTTCTTTTACTCGCCTGTCGCTTTCATACAATTCAAACTACAAGCTGCGAATCACAACGTGACGTGTGGCGAACAAGTCATGCGTCAAGAGCATTGTTTCTTTGCATTATTTGCCCGCTCGCCGCATTACGTTTGCCAATAAGGGACGGAGAGAAAAAAGGACAGGGTCGCACAGTCGCCTGACCTCACATTATTTATGCGCGCAAGATGCTCACCTAAATTTGGTCGCCCTTTACTGCGCCCTTCGCAATGGGCTTGGGCGTGCGTAGCATTGGTCTTTCCCGGCAGCGCAGCAAAGGCCATGACCTTCGAAGAAGCATTTGCGATCTATGATGACGATTTTGAAGGCGAGGCCTCCAGCTCCTCGACCATTATTGAGGACGTCGCCTCTCAGCCCGAACCTGCTGCCAAAACAGTCGACATAACCGGGCCTGCCAAACTGGCCCCGGTTCAAACCCGTGTGGTCGTCTCGCAATTTGTCGATATGCCGGTCCATGGCAGCGCGCCGGAAACGCTGCGATATGGCGGGCGGGCTGACCTCTACTTCGATGCCGGTCTTGGCAGCGGCTTTAAACTGACCGTGCGACCAGAGCTGACTTGGGGCAAGACGTCGAATGGCGCGCTTGGCCTGATCCCTAACAACACTGCGCTTTTCAGGGGCGAAGGCGCGGGCGATTTCGATGTGTCTGCGAGCGTGACCAAAAGCTGGAAATCAGGCGCCAAGCTAACCGTGGGCAAGGTCAATGTACTCGATATGGCATCGCAGCTTCCCGTGGTTGGAAGCGATGGGCATCACGGATTTCAAAATTTGAGCATGGCGCTGCCGCCCTCTGCTATTATTGCCAACACGATCACCGGCGCATTCCTCTCTGTTCCCACAGATGACGCGTTGCTGCGCTTGTGGGTCTATGACCCCGATACACAGTATGAGCGCACCGGGTTTGAAACTGCCTTTGGCAGCGGGGTGGGCTTCCTTGGCTCTGTCACCGTGCCTGTGAAAATCGGCGGGCAGCCGGGTTATTACGCGCTCAAGCTGTCGGGCTCGACTCGCAATGATATCAACGCCGATTCGCTCCCCAGCGTGCTGATACCAGGCCCGGGATCAAATTTCGGCCAATCGCGCGGAGAGTTTGCAGCGGTGTTCGCGGCCTATCAATTCGTCCAGACTTATCCCGAAGCCAAGGGCAAGGGCTGGGGCGTGTTCGGACAAGTCTATGCCTCGCAAGGCGATCCGACTTTCCTCGACTATTCGGGCTTCATCGGCATGTCAGGCAATCCGCGCGGGCGGCCGCAAGACCGGTTCGGCGCGGCATGGTTCCGCTATTCCTTGACCGACAGTCTGACGCGCGAACTTGCGCCGCGATTGGGACTGGAGGATGAAGAAGGCGTCGAGATGTTTTATACGCTTGGCCTTGCCAAGCAGCTCGAGCTGACGTTCAACGCGCAAGTGATTGACAGTGCAGTCGAAGCGCGCGAAGCGGGCGTGATCGCAGGCTTGAGGCTGACCGCAGCGTTTTAACCCTCCGGCAGCTTCTTATTCGACCGTCGTGCGGACCAGCACCAAATTGTCGAGAATGACATTGGATGACCAGATAAATTCTGCATCGCTATCTGGTGCGTCGAAGACATCGGTGAAATTGGTGTAGCCGGGCTTGTTATCGACCCCGATCGTGTCGTTCGTATAGGTCGTGGCTTGCGGCCAGTCGCTATCGTCAAAACCTGCACTCAACCAACCATCCGGTATCGCCCAGAAGGCTGCTGAATAGGCCATGCCATCATTGCTGCCATCCGTATCGCAGCGCGAGCTATCGCGCGTGTTGCCATCTTGAGTCAGGCAATCGCGAGCCACCAGAGGCGAAGTGTAGAAGGTCTGCGCCTTCCAGCTGCTGTCAGTGATTGCGATGGTCGCGTCCTCGCTATCTTTGATCACTGCGACCAGCCCGCCATCGCCAGGCTGATAATCCTTACCCCGCCCTGCTTCTGAACCCAGCGCCAGATTTTCTTCCCAATCAACCAGCTTGAAAGCCAGTGTGAGTGGGCGCTGCGCTTTGAAACGCACTACGCTGGAATTGAACGGAGTGAAGGGAACGCTATCGACGCCGACAAGCGTGCCGTTCACATAAAGTTCGAAGTAATTGTCCGCAAAAACAAAGGCTTTGAATTCCTCTTCACCGCCTGCATCCATCACTGGAACGCTGGCGAGATCAACATCGCCTAGCGAAGCATTGGTGATGTTTGCGCATTCATTGTAAAGGTCGCTGGCTTTGGGCCCATCGGCAAAGGCTGTGTCAGCCGGAACCGTCCAGTCCGTGCCATCTTCTGCTGTAATTGTGCCCACATTGCTGGGGCGCGAGCCTTCGCCGCAATCAATCAACCCTTCGATCACTGTCTCAGCAGGGCCGCTGGAAAAGCTGGCACCCGTATCGACGAATTCAAATGGTTCGCTTTCGCCCGCGCTGCAAGCAGCAAGACCAAGCGACAGCGCGATTGCGGCAAAGGCTCTAGCCATTATTCAGTAGCTTCTGCAGTGTCGCTGGCCGCGCCATCGACATCAGCCTGCGTGCGGCCAATCCATGTTTGAGTCGCGGCGGCTTCATCGCTGCATGCTTCAATCGAAAGGTCGCGGATCTGGTGCACATCACTGCGGCCAAAACGCGATTCTCCGCTGGCTGTGACGCAAAGCTCAGGTGCAGCAGTGAGCGAAATTGTTCCCTCGCCTGCGAATGTAAAGCCTTGCGCTTCGCTGTCATCACAAGCTGCCAAGCCAACCGAAGCACCCGCCTCTATCGCGCTGGCCGTCGCGCATACTTCATAGACGGGCATATAGAGCTTGCCGTCAGCAAACATGGCCGGATCGAACGCCTGATCATCGCCAAGGCTTCCGCGATAGCTGTAACATGTGTGAGCTTGCAGCCCCTTGGTGATGTCGATGTCCTGATTGCCGCCCGCAATATCAATGCAGAATTCGCTGGTGACGCCGTCGAGCTTATCAACCAAGGCAAGTTCAACTGCCGTTTCAGGGGCAGCGCTCGCCTCTTCTGTTGGACCGGCATCGCTGCTGGTCTCTGTCGCCGCTTCGCAAGCGGTCAGCGATGCAATGGCGATAAGGGGCAAAATGGATTTGGTCATACGCATGTTCTGGTTCCTCCCAAGAGTCGTTCAAGAGTAACTCAATAGAACACCAGAACAAGCGTTTATTGGCTCCCACTGGCGCAAGTAACGCACAAAGGAACGCTGGGATCATGGCGAAGACGCTTTTCAGCAATCTCTTGTCCGCAATTGAGGCAATGGCCCCATTCGTCCTCTTCCAGCCGTTCAAGTGCCGCAGCAATCCGCATCCGTTCTGCCTCGCGCCTGCGGCTTTGGGCCTGCGCCATCGCTTGCTGTTGCAGCGCATCCATCCGCGACAAGCGCCCAACGCTATCTTGCTGCAATTCGACCACATCCGTGGAATCCGCATTGGAGGCATCTTGCGCATCCAACTCTTCGCGCTGGGCGAGCAACGCTACCTTGGCTTCATCCTGTGTCATTACGCTGCGCCTACCATGCAACCGGTTCGATCCCATGCCGTTCAAGAAAAGCATTGGCTTGGCTGAACGGTTTTGATCCGAAGAAACCGCGATAGGCGGCAAGCGGGCTTGGGTGCGCGCTTTGCAAAACCAGATGCGAAGCGGATTTACCAAGCGCTGGAATCCGGCCAGCCTTCTTTTGTGCATGGCTGCCCCAAAGGATGAAGACACAAGGCGCATCGCGCTTTGCCACAGCTTCGACCGCGGCATCCGTAATTGCGTCCCAACCCCTGCCAGCATGGCTACCGGCCTTGCCATCCTCGACCGTAAGAGTGTTGTTCAAGAGCAGCACGCCTTGGCGCGCCCAATGTTCCAGATTGCCAGATGGGCTGGGGGGAATGCCCAGGTCGTTCTCGCGTTCCTTGAATATATTGACGAGCGAGGGCGGCACTTTCACCCCTTCGGCAACGGAGAAGCACAGCCCATGCGCTTCGCCTGCCCCGTGATAGGGGTCCTGACCAAGGATCACCACACGCACTTGGTCAAGCGGGGTCAGCGCCAATGCCGCCAGCCTTTGCCCGCGCGGAGGATAGATGCGTTTTCCCGCCTCCTCTTGCGCGCGCAACCATCCGCCGAGCCTGCGTGCCTCAGCCGTCGCCAAAGCTGGCTCTATCGCCGCTTGCCAGCTTGGGGGGATCGCTTCTGTCGCCATACCGCTAAGCTTACCGCGCGTTGGCACAACGCACCAAGCCTGTATTTACGCTTTCCCCCTCTTTCACTTCATCCGCATCTCGCCTAAGGCTGATGCGCATATGGCTGTACATTTTCACGAAGAAGATTTGCCCGCTGGCGTGCTCGAAGGCGATAGCCCGCTGGCTGTGGATACTGAAACCATGGGTCTCATAACCCATCGCGACCGGCTGTGCCTGGTTCAGATTAGCGATGGCGGCAAGGATGAGCATCTGGTGCGCTTTGCGCCCGACAGCGATTATGCTGCCCCCAATCTGAAGGCGCTGCTGGCCGATCCGGGCCGGATCAAGCTTTACCATTATGCGCGTTTCGATCTCGCCGCGATTGAATATTATCTCGGTGTAATGGCAGCGCCCGTCTTTTGCACTAAGATCGCCAGCAAGCTGACCCGCACGTATACGGATCGGCATGGCCTAAAGAACTTGGTAAGCGAATTGCTGGGCGCGGATATCTCCAAACAGCAACAAAGCTCGGACTGGGGCGGCGCGGAATTGAACGATGCGCAGCGCGAATATGCTGCCAGCGATGTTCGTTTCCTCCATGCCATGCGCGAAAAACTGATCCCGCGGCTGGAACGCGAAGGGCGGATGGAAATGGCGCAAGCTTGCTTCGATTTTCTCCCGACCCGCGCGCGGCTCGATATGGCCGGCTGGCCCGACCACGATATATTCAGCCACCAATAATCAAGGCCACGACATAGCGCCCCCATGATCAAACGCCGGATTGAGACCAACAAAGCCAAAGAGCTTCGCGGCAAGCGCCAGCAATTCGCTGCGCCCGGTGGTTCGCATGACAAGCTCGTGACTTTTCTCGCGCGCGCTTTGCCCATGGCCGTGGGGGTCATGGCAGCGTTGATGATTATCACGCCCTTGTCGCCGCGCGGCGAGGTTAGCTTTCTGCTCGACCGCAATGAAGTCGCGATGATTGATCAGCGGCTGAGCGTCGAGAATGCGATGTATCGAGGCAAGGACAATCAGGGCAGGCCCTTTGCCTTGACTGCGGGGGATGCGGTCCAACGCTCGGGCGCAGAAGGCATTGTGCGGATGAACGATCTGATCGCCCGCATGGCCTTGCGCGAAGGGCCAGCGCGGATCAGCGCCAAAGCCGGCGCCTATACGATCGAGAAGGAAGAAGTTGCTGTTGACGGGCCATTGAAGCTAATGGCGGCCGATGGCTATGCGATGGAAGCAGACGGTGTAACGCTCAATCTCGATACGCGGCGGATGGTCGGCTCGAACGGGGTGAGCGGCAGCGTGCCGGCTGGCACCTTTTCAGCCAATTCCATTAGCGTCGATATTGACGAGCGCGTGATTGCGCTGGATGGCAATGCCCGGCTGACAATGGTTCCAGGCAAGTTGAGGATACCTTGATAATGAGCATTTCGAACGCACAGCTGGTGAAGACGGGGCTGCGCTCTGGCCTTGCCGCATTCGCACTGACTGCCGTTGCCCTGGGCGGGATGCAGCTCAGCATGGGCGCGCAGGCTCA
>CALLIO010000338.1 GCA_938009055.1 uncultured Altererythrobacter sp. | reverse complement strand
CTTATGCCCGCGTTTTCCTGCATAGCGAATGTGGACAGGTGGCCGAGTGGTTAAAGGCAGCAGACTGTAAATCTGCCCGCGCAAGCGTACATAGGTTCGAATCCTATCCTGTCCACCATTCGCTCTCGCTTCAAAGCCCAGGCCCACAGCTGCATCGCGATTGCCGCTTGCCGAGCCATCATGCTGCCGATAATCAGGCGCGCATGAGCGATACTTTACATCCCGTCATCTCCTCCACCGGCCTTTTCACGCCGGAGGACAGCATCACCAATGAAGAGCTTGTTGCCAGCTTCAATGAATATGTGAAGCGGCATAATGCCCAGAATGCGGCCGCGATTGCGGCGGGAGAGGTCGAAGAATTGCAGCCCAGCTCGGTTGAATTCATTGAGAAGGCCAGCGGGATCAAGGCGCGCCATGTGATGGCAAAAGCGCCCGTGCTCGATCCCGATATTATGGCGCCGCGCTGGGAAGAGCGCTCGGATGAAGACCTCTCGATCATGGCAGAAATCGGCGTTAAGGCGTGCGAACAAGCTTTGGAGCGGGCGGGGCGTTCAGCCGCTGATGTGGATGCGGTTTTGTGTGCGGCTTCCAATATGCAGCGCGCTTATCCGGCGATGGCGGTCGAGATTCAGCAGGCGCTTGGGATCGACGGTTTTGGCTTTGATATGAATGTCGCGTGCTCATCTGCGACTTTCGGTATCCAGACGGCAGCTGACTATGTGCGGGCGGGCAATGCGCGCAGCGTTTTGGTGGTGAGCCCCGAGATTACGTCTGGCCATCTCAATTGGCGTGACCGCGATAGCCACTTCATTTTTGGAGATGTCGCAACCGCCGTGCTGGTCGAAGATCAGGCGATGGCGCCTGCTGAGCATTGGGATATTCTTGGCACCAAACTCAAGACCGTATTTTCAAACAATATCCGCAATAATTTTGGCTTCCTCAACCGCGCGCATCCTGAAACTTCGGGGGAAGCGGACAAATTGTTTGTGCAAGAAGGGCGCAAGGTCTTCAAAGAAGTCGTGCCGATGGTCGCGCAAATGATTATTGACGAGGCCGCGCGGCTCGATGTCGACCCTAAGGCGCTGCGCCGGATGTGGCTGCATCAGGCCAATGCGGGCATGAATCGGCTGATCGCGCATAAGGTTTTGGGGCATGAGGCTGATGCCGATGAAAGCCCGACTGTGCTCGACACTTATGGCAATACGTCAAGTGCCGGCTCAATCATCGCCTTCCACAAACACTCAGAGGATTTGAGCGGCGGCGACACTGGCCTGATTTGCAGCTTTGGCGCGGGCTACTCGGCAGGAACCGTGTTCGTGCGCAAAGCTGGCTGACGCGCGAGCCATTTGTCCCAAGCGCTCAGCACAAAGGCTGACAGTTTCCACAAGAACGCGACTGCGACCAGCGAGACCAGCCCGTCCACCGCATAATGGTAAGCGAGATGCACGCTCGATAGCCATGTAATTGCAAAGAACACTGCGAAGAATATTCCCGCGCGGCGCGAGATTTGCCGCATCGCCAGCCAGAAAAGAAACGCGATCGCGCAATGCATGCTGGGCATGGCGGTGATCCCGCTGCCCAATCCATTCGCATCGGCCGCATACCAATCGAGCAGCATTTGCTGGACGGTTAGCGTCATTATCGGAAGGCTTTCATTGGCGGCATTGAGGTAAGCCATTTGATCGTCGAAACGCGCATCGCCCAGCAATGGCCCAACGAAAACGGGCCCGACCGAGGCAAGCCATGTCGCCATCGCGCCGCCGATGACAGTCCAGCTCAACACATAGGTGAGGAAGAATTGCCGCCGCAATCCGGCATCAACTTTGCCGAATGCGAAATAGAGGCAGCCGGGATAGAGCAGTAAAAACCACAGCTGGTAAAGCAGCGCGAGGAAGGCTGTTATCAGCGGATAGCCGAGCACGGGTTGCAGCACTTCCCACGCGTCTCGCCCAAAAAAGATCGCGCGGTCCCATTCGATAAAGGCATTGTCCCACGAGTATTCATTGAACAGCGGGATGGCGGCCTTCATCTTGGAAAAGAAAGGCAGCAGCGCGATACAGATCAATAGCAAAGGCAGGCCAGCCAAAGCAGCCTGCTTGGCGGCAGCCGATGAATAGCGCGATTTGAGATGGGCGAGAGGTTGGTCCGGGCGGTGCTTTGCCAATTGCCAACCAGCGTCACAGCTTGCGATTGCTATGATCGAAAGCGCAAACAGCCGTGCATTGACCCAGATCGGCGCGATCTCGGGCGCAATGCCTTTGCTCATCAACAAGGCGATGCAGATCGCAAACAGGATAAACCCTGCCGCATAGATCGGAATCTCGCCAGCCCAGCGCCGTGTGATGTCAGATGCGCTCACCATTTCGCCACAGCTAGTGCGAAAAGCTGACCAAAAACCTAATTTTAACCATAATTGCGTGGGGGGAATGCCAAGCTTGGCTTGCCGCCCCTGCCAGCAATGCCTAGATGCGATGACATGGCAGGTGAAATTCTCGATAATCAGGGCAAGGGCGACGTCAGTTGGAACTGGCCCTCAATCCATCCAGAAGGGCGCAAATTTGGCTCGGTGGCGGTTGTCCTCAGCCTCATTCCGCTGTTCTTTGGCTGGGACATTATTGGCTGGCCGATGCTGGCTTTGTCGGCCGGAGTCTTCGCCTTTTTCCGCGATCCAGAACGAGTTGTCCCGCAGGATGAAAGCGCGATTGTTGCGCCCGCTGATGGCTTGGTCTCGCTCATCTCTCAAGTCGAGCCGCCTGAAGAGCTGCGGATCGAGGACGGTTCGGGTTTCAAGGGGTTGCCGAGCGGGCCGGTCACGCGCATCTCGATTTTCATGAGTGTGTTTGATGTGCATATCAATCGCTCGCCCATTGGCGGCACGATCACGCGACTGATCTATATTCCCGGCAAATTCATGAACGCTGACCTCGACAAGGCAAGCGAGGAAAATGAGCGCCAGCACTTTCTGGTTGAGCGCTCTGACGGTGTGCAGATCGGTTTTACACAGATTGCCGGGCTGGTGGCGCGGCGTATCATCCCCTTTGTGAAGCCAGGCGATATGGTCGCAAGCGGTCAACGCGTTGGCCTTATTCGCTTTGGCAGCCGGGTCGATGTCTATTTGCCTGCTGGCACTGAGCCTAAGGTTTTAATGGGGCAGCGCATTGTGGCTGGCGAGACGATTTTGGCCGAGCTTGGCAGTAAAAAGCTGCTCGAAGGTGTCGCGCAATAGCGCCGCGCTGAATGATGATGGACCCCGATGATCGTATTGGCCCGATAGCGGCAGAAGATGAAGCGACTGGAGCGCAAGGGCAAAAGGTGCGCCGCGGACTGACTTTGCGCGCCATGCTCCCCAATGCAATTACCGCTGCGGCATTATGCGCTGGCCTCACCGGCATACGTTTCGCGACAACGGAAGAGTGGAGCGTTGCGGTCGCGCTGATTGTGCTCGCAGGCGTCCTCGATGGGGTCGATGGGCGGATCGCTCGCTTGCTCAATGCGCAATCACGTTTTGGCGCCGAGCTCGATAGTCTGGCAGACAATGTCTCTTTCGGCGTTGCGCCAGCGCTAGTCCTGTTCATGTGGGCGCTCGATGATCTGCCGCGCTTTGGCTGGTTTGCAGCGCTCGCTTTTGCCATTTGTATGGCGCTGCGCTTGGCGCGCTTTAATGCTCAAATCGATTTGGATGATCAGCCGCACAAATTGGCAGGCTTTCTTACTGGTATCCCTGCACCCGTTGCAGCGGGACTATCGTTCCTGCCGTTTTACTGCTGGACGATCACGGGCTCAGACGTTTTCCGCGACCCGCTCTATGTGGCGATTTGGACGGCTGCGATCGCCTTTTTGATGATCTCGAATGTGGCAACGTTAAGCTGGGCGTCAATCAGGCCCCGCCGCCAGATCAGACTTGAGCTGATTGCCATAGCCGGCTTGTTCTTCGCAGGGATTATCCTTGAGCCGTGGTGGGTGCTGGCGGGGATTAGCGTGGGCTATCTGGCGTTGATGCCTTACGGTCTTTGGAAATATTCGAGGATCAAGCGGCAGCAGCAAGCTGATCGTTGACGCTGATGCGAACTTTCGCTTTGCGGCTGTGATGAAGCGGGCGAATATCGCGAAACGCCACCACGTCTGCTCTAAGATCCACAACATCGCGTGACAGTTCTGCCGACATCTCGCGGCGCACAGTGCGCCATGCGTTGCGCCCGCGCACTGCGCTGTCAGCGAGCGAGCCGATAACCAGCAGGCCAGTTGCGGCAAAGAGCAGGGCGATGAGAATGGCTGTCATGGGGCTTTCCTTCGGTCAAAGACTGTAAGCGCGAATTCGCTTGCAATTGGGCATTGGTTACTGTTCACTATGTGTTCTTCCGCATATGTTCCTTATTTGTTCTTAACAGTCAAGCGGAAATTTGCGTTGTCTGGCCATGGAAGGGCAAAAAGGGCTGGATTTTCGCAAGGCGCTCGGCTAACCGCCCCGCTTCTGTTGGCAAAAGCTTCGCATGATGCGGATTTGAGCCTTCGGAAAAATTCACATGGAAAGCGCACATACCGGTGCTCCACGCGGGACAACCGCAAGCGGGTCATCTGCTTTCCAGAGGAACAACCGGAAGGAATTATACTATGGCGGCACCTACCGTCACGATGCAGCAATTGATCGAGGCCGGCGCACACTTCGGCCACCAAACCCACCGTTGGAACCCGCGCATGAAGCCGTATATCTTCGGCGCGCGCAACGGCGTTCACATTATTGACCTATCGCAAACCGTTCCGCTTTTCGCGCGCGCACTCGATTTTGTTGAGTCGACCGTTCGCGCTGGCGGCAAGGTTTTGTTCGTTGGCACCAAGCGCCAGGCGCAAGAGCCAATCGCGCAAACAGCAGCAGCCTGCGGTCAGCACTTCGTCAACCACCGTTGGCTCGGCGGAATGCTCACCAACTGGAAGACGATTTCTCAGTCGATCAAACGGATGAAAACTTTGGAAGAGCAGCTTTCGGGCGATACTTCCGGCTTCACCAAGAAAGAGGTTCTCCAACTCACGCGCGAGCGTGACAAGCTTGAACTCTCGCTTGGCGGTATCCGCGATATGGGCGGCATCCCCGATGTCATGTTCGTGATCGATGCGAACAAAGAAGAGCTGGCGATTAAGGAAGCTGCTGTTCTTGGCATTCCGGTGATTGCGGTTCTCGATTCAAACACCGATCCAACCGGCATCGCTTTTCCCGTTCCCGGCAATGACGATGCGAGCCGCGCGGTTCGCCTCTATTGCGAAGCGATCGGCGATGCGGCGACTGCTGGCAAGGGCGGTGCGGTAGCCGATTCTGGCGAAGATGTGGGCGCAATGGCTGCCCCTCCTGCCGAAGCAGCTGCTGAATAAGCACTTCATTTTTTGGCGCGGTCAAAGCCGCGTCACAATTCAAGACTAGCGCGCCGGTCATCGTAACAGATGGGCCGGCGCCACCAAACATATGAAAAGGAACTCACTCATGGCTGATTTTTCTGTCGCCGATGTGAAGACGCTGCGCGAGAAAACCGGCGCAGGTATGATGGATGCGAAAAAAGCGCTGACCGAAGCGGGCGGCGATATTGAAGCGGCGGTTGACGCTCTGCGCGCCAAAGGTCTGGCAGCTGTCCAGAAGAAGTCGTCGCGCACGGCTGCTGAAGGTCTGGTTGGTGTGGCTGTTGAAGGCACCAAAGGCGTTGCGGTTGAAGTCAATTCGGAAACCGACTTCGTTGCTAAGAACGACCAGTTCCAGGACTTCGTGTCCAAGACCACTGCTGCGGCACTTGGTCTGGGTAGCGATGATGTCGAAGCGCTCAAAGCGGCGGCCTATCCCGATGGCGGCACCGTTTCGGACAAGCTGACTGAAAATGTTGCAACCATTGGCGAGAACCAGCAGGTCCGCCGGATGAAGAGCGTGTCGGTCTCCTCTGGCGCGGTTGTCCCTTACGTCCACAATGCTGCAGGTACCAACCTGGGCAAGATCGGCGTTTTGGTTGCTCTGGAAAGCGACCTTGGCGCGGATGTGCTTGAGCCGTTCGGCAAACAGCTTGCGATGCACATCGCTTCGATGTTTCCACAGGCACTCAACGCTGACGGCCTCGACGCTGAAGTGGTCGAGCGCGAGCGTGCGATTGCTCAAGAGAAAGCTGCGGAAAGCGGCAAGCCTGAGCAAGTGCAGGAAAAAATGGTTGAAGGCGCGATCAAGAAGTTTGCGAAAGAAAACGCGCTTCTTAGCCAAATGTTCGTGATGGACAACAAAACCAGCGTTGAAGACACGGTTGCCAAATTCGGTAAGGACAATGGCGGAACCGTCACTCTGACCGATTACGTCCGCTTCCAGCTGGGCGAAGGCATTGAGAAAAAAGAAG
>CALLIO010000337.1 GCA_938009055.1 uncultured Altererythrobacter sp. | reverse complement strand
ATCGCAAGGAAGGGATGCGCAATTGAGTAGTCGACGAAAAGCCGCGCAGTGATGAGGATGATCGCAGCGAGAATTAGGCTTTTGGTCGCCGCTGCCCCGACAAATCCCACCAATGTTTCGGCAACGCCCACCGGCGCTGAGAGAAGCTCGTAAATCGTGCCGGTGAATTTGGGCATGTAGATGCCGAAAGAGGAATTGCTGGTGGTCTCCCCCAGCAAAGTCAGCATCAGCAGACCGGGAATAATGAAGGCTGCGTAATTCACCCCGCCCAGATCGGGCATGCGCGAGCCAATCGCTGCGCCAAACACGATGAAATAGAGGCTGGTTGTGAGAACGGGAGCAAGAAGTGACTGGAACGCCGTGCGCAAAAATCGCCACAATTCGCGGGTGTAGATCGACCAGGTTGAACGCCAATTCATGCCGCTTCCTCCTCGCCAACCAATTGTACGAAAATGTCTTCGAGCGAGCTTTCATGGACGTCGATCCCGACATAATCCACGCCCGCATGGGTGAGCGCTTTGGTCAGCGCCGCAACCTGGGCTTTGCCTTCGCCTGAACCATCACCGCCGAGATAGCGCAGCACTGTGCCTTCCGCCTCTAGGCTAATGTTGAACGCGCTGAGCTCTTTCGGGATCGCTGGGAGCGGTGCTGACAATTCTATCAGCGCTTCTGTTCGGCCAAGCCGCGCCATCAGCGCATCTTTCTCGTCCACCATCAGGATCTTGCCGCCGCGGATCACGCCGACCCGGTCGGCCATCTCTTCTGCCTCCTCGATATAATGCGTAGTGAGGATAATGGTGGTTCCGCGCTCGCGCATCTGGCCGATCAGCCTCCACATATCCTTGCGCAATTCAACGTCAACGCCGGCCGTTGGTTCATCGAGAAAGAGCAAGTCGGGTTCATGCGCCAGTGCTTTGGCGATCAGAACGCGCCGCTTCATTCCGCCCGACAACATCATGATCTTGTCATTGCGCTTGTCCCACAGGCTGAGGCTGCGAAGTATTTCCTCTATCCGCACTGGATTAGGGGAAAGGCCGAACAATCCGCGCGAATAGGCAACGGCATATTTGACCGGCTCGAACATATCGGTCGACAGCTCTTGCGGCACAAGGCCAATGCGCGCGCGGGCCAGTCGCCACTCGCTCTCCATATCGTATCCAAAAGCGTGCATAGTGCCGCCAGTGGGTCGGATTAGCCCGCAAACGGCGCCAATCAAAGTCGTTTTGCCTGCACCATTGGGGCCAAGCAGCGCGAAAATCTCGCCCTTGCGGATGGTGAGGTCGACCCCGTCGAGCGCCTTCACGCCGCCGGCATAGACTTTTGAAAGCCCTGAAATCTCTAAAATGGGTTCGCTCATGCAACCGAGTTAGGGCAGCAGCAGCGAGGAGTCACCATAGGAGTAGAAACGATACTCGTTTTCGATTGCATGGGCATAGGCTTGCTGCATGCGTTCCGTCCCCATCAGCGCACTTACCAACATGAAGAGCGTGGATTTGGGTAGGTGGAAATTGGTCATGAGCCCGCCAATCGCCTTGAACCGATAACCCGGCGTGATGAATATCGAGGTGTCGCCGGTGAACGGCGCGATATTGCCATCGTCTCCCGCCGCGCTTTCGATCAGCCGCAGAACCGTGGTGCCGACCGCGATGATCCTCCCGCCATTGGCGCGCGCTCGGTTAAGTCTTTCGGCAACATCTGGCGTGATCTCGCCCCATTCCGCATGCATCTGGTGGTCGTCTGTATCCTCGGCCTTCACCGGCAAAAACGTGCCGGCCCCGACATGCAATGTCAGTGTTTCGCAAGCGATTCCAGCATCATGCACTGCCTGCATCAGCTCAGGCGTGAAGTGGAGCGATGCAGTGGGCGCCGCAACCGCGCCTTCCTTCTCGGCAAACATGGTCTGATAGTCGCTGCGATCTTGCTCGTCGGTCGGGCGTTTGCTGGCGATATAGGGCGGCAGAGGCATGGTCCCCGCCCGCTCTAGCAGAACTTCGACGGGCTCATCGCCCCCAAATTCAAGCGTGAAACTGCCATCTTGGTGACGCTCGATCGCAACGGCGATAACATCGCCACCAAACAGGATTGTATCCCCGTCGCGCAGCCGCTTGGCATTGCGGACAAACGCCTGCCAACGCCGCAGATCATTCCGTTTGTGGAGTGTGATGCCAAAGCGCGCCTCGCCATTGGCGCGCCGCCCTTCCAATTGAGCGGGAATGACTTTGGTGTCGTTGAAGAGCAACACATCGTGCTCGCCAAGCAGGGATGGCAGATCGCGCACTGTCTGGTCGGCAAATTTCTCTTCACCGCGCACAAGAAGCATACGCGCGGCATCGCGCGGCTTTACCGGACGAAGCGCAATCCGTTCTGGCGGGAGATCAAAATCGAAAGCATCAACACGCATGTCGCGCGCCTTAGGCGTCCCAATACAGCTTGGTAAAGCGTTACTGCCCGATTGGCGCGCTCAGATCATCGAGCGAAACCTCATTCTCGATGCGTGGCGGAGCAGTCGGTGATGGAACGGGGCGATTATCGCTTGCAAGCGAAGCCTGCAAGATCCGTGTTGGGTTTGCTGGCGGCTCGCCCTTATCGATCGCATCCACCGCCGCCATGTTTGCAATGACACGGCCCAGGTTGGTGTAGCGCTTATCAAGCGAAAAGCGCGGGTAAAAGACGATGAAGAACTGGCTGTTCGCGCTGTCTTCTTCATTCGCACGCGCCATCGAAAGCGTGCCGCGCACATGCGGCATCGGGTTAAACTCAGCTTTGAGATTGGGCAATGCAGAACCGCCTTGTCCCGTACCGGTGGGGTCGCCGCCCTGCGCCATGAAGCCGTCAATAACGCGGTGGAAGATCACCCCATTGTAAAACCCTTGGCTCGTAAGCTGCTTGATCCGTTCGACATGCGCAGGTGCCCATTGCGGCATCAGGCGGATCGCCACCCGTTCGCCATTGGACAGGTCGAGCAGCCAGATATTCTCAAGATCCTCTGCCTGGTTGAAATTCACCGGCGGAAAACTGCGCGGTGCAGCAGGTGCTTCATCCTGCGCAACC
>CALLIO010000336.1 GCA_938009055.1 uncultured Altererythrobacter sp. | reverse complement strand
GCTCTATCGCTGGCGGATTGGCGAATTAAATATTGAGCCGGTGGCGATCGTCTCCAACCATCCGCGCGATGCCTCGATCAAGACCGATATTGGCGATATTCCCTTCCATCATGTGCCAGTGACCAAGGATACCAAACCCGATGCCGAGGCTAAGCTGCGCGATATTGCCGATGACGTGGATGCAGAACTGATTGTGCTCGCGCGCTATATGCAGATCCTGTCGGACGAACAGGCCGCCCATTTCGCCGGGCGCTGCATCAATATACATCACAGTTTCCTGCCCGGCTTCAAAGGCGCAAAACCCTACCATCAAGCGCATGCCCGCGGGGTCAAGATGATCGGCGCAACCGCCCATTTCGTCACCGATGATCTGGACGAGGGGCCGATCATTCATCAAGATGTCGAAGCGATCAGCCATGCTGACGAACCCGCCGAATTGGTTCGCAAGGGCCGCGATATAGAGCGCCGCGTCTTGGCAGAGGCGGTGCGCCTTTTCGCTGAAGAGCGCGTCGCGATTGCGGGCAGCCGCACGGTTGTTTTTTAGGAGCAGAATTTGTGAGCAAGATTGATCTTTCGGGCCGCGTTGCACTGGTGACAGGGGCTTCTTCTGGTTTTGGCGAACGCTTTGCCCGCGTCCTTGCAGCGCATGGCGCGAGCGTGGTTTTGGCGGCGCGGCGAGTGGACCGGCTTGAGGCTTTGGCAAGAGAAATCGAAAGCGAAGGAGGCAAGGCGCTGCCTGTCGCAATGGATGCAACCGATGCAGGGGCTTTGGTGGGGGCGGTAGAGGCTGGAGAGCAGGCGTTTGGAACCGTCGATATCCTGGTGAACAATGCTGGCATTCCCGATGCCCAGCGCGCGCACAAGATGAGCCTGGAGCTGACCGACCGTGTGCTCGATGTGAATTTGCGCGCACCGTGGGTGCTGTCATGCGAAGTTGCGCGGCGGCTAATCGCGGCAAAGAAGCCGGGCCGGATCGTCAATATCTCCAGCACGGCGCATTACCGCTATGACGGCGGCGGTGCAGCGCTTTATGCTGTTACAAAGACCGCTATTGCCCGCATGACAGAGGCGCTGAGCGTCGAATGGGCCTATGCCAACATCAACGTCAATGCGATCGCGCCGGGCATGTTCATCACCGAGATGACCGACGGCATGTTTGAGCGTATTGGTGATCCGCGCCCTGGCCTTGCAAGGCAACGGGTTCCGGAACCGGACGGGCTCGACACATCGCTGCTTTACTTGGTCGACCCTGCGAGTGAATGTGTGACGGGCGCCGTGATCAAGGTTGATGATGGGCAAAGCGCGCGAATGGCGCTGAAATAGGAGAGCGAAACAATGATCGTTGAACGGCTTGACCATGTGAACATCATCACCGCTGACCTTACGGCCTCTGCGCGCTTTTATGCCGAATTGCTCGATCTGGAAGCGCGCGATGGCCCCCCGCCGATGAAGCCCGAACAAGTGCAATGGATGCATGATGCCAGCGGGCAGGCGGTGCTGCATCTCAACTCCGCCGACTTTCCGCGCTTTTACGACCGCCAAGTCGCCAAAGATGAGGCGACCGGCGCGCTCCACCATGTTGCGCTGCGCTGTCAGGGTGTTGAAAAAGTCAAAGCACGGCTAGAGGCGCGCGGCGCGGATTATTCGGTCAATGAAGTGCCGGCCATCGGCCTGACCCAATTGTTCACTTATGACCCAGACAATGTGCTGCTGGAGCTGAACTTCTTCACTGGATGAAGCGTCGCGAACCTGCGTCAATCCACGCCCGCAGCCTTGTCCTCATTCGCGCGGAAGATCACATACTCGCGGATCGCATCGCTTTCTTCCGGCTCCAATGAGCTGGCAAAGCTGACCATGCCATTGTCCTTCAAAATGCCTTCTTGGACCACAGCCTGCCATGCATCTTTGCTGCCAAGCGTGCCCGAGCGGCGAAGGTCGGGCAGCACGCTCGATCCCACAGCGCCGGGCGCATGGCATACCGCGCAATAGCGCGCATATTTGGCTTTGCCCAAAGCGATCACTTCCTCGCTCGCGCGGCTGGGCGGCGGATCAAGCGGCAGCTCTGACAATTCCGGCTCTGGCGGGAGCTGTGCTTCCCCGCCCAGCTTGAAGACCAGCAAGCGGCTGATGTTCTTCACCGGAGCGAGGGAATCGATCACTGCACCATCCACGCTCAGCGCATAGGCGCCGCCCCATCCAGCCAGAACAGCGACATATTGCTCGCCATCAACGGTATAGGTGACGGGCGGAGCGACAATGCCGGTTTGGGCGGCAAAGCTCCACAATTGCTCGCCGGTTGAGGCGTTATAGGCGTTGAACTCGCTGCCTGCTGTCCCCTGGAAGACAAGGCCCCCGCCGGTTGCCAGCAATCCACCATTCCATGGACCGGGATGCTCGACCGTCCAGCGCGGCTCCCCTGCAACAGGATCCCACGCAACCAACATGCCTTTGAGCGTTCCTGCTGCGGCTTTGCGGAAGCCAAGATCGGCGGGCAGATCGCCAGCGCCCAGATCAAAGCCGACGTTAAAGCCGCGCTGCGTATCGGGCTTCCAATCGGCCTCGGGAGCGTAGAGCATTCCCGCTTCGAAGGCTGGAATATAGACGAGGTTTTCCTGCGGGTGATAGGCCATCGGATGCCAATTGTGCCCGCCCAATGCGCCCGGCGTGACGAGCGCAGGTGAGCCGGTTTTATCAACGCGCGTTTCGGGGTTTTCTATGGGGCGGCCATCTTCGCCAATTCCGCTTGCCCAATTGACCGTGACATAGGGATCGCCCGAAAGGAACTCGCCCGTCTCGCGGTCGATCACATAGAAGAAACCGTTCTTGGGGGCCTGCATCAGTACTTTTCGCTGGCTTCCCTCGATCTCCATATCCGCCAGCATGATGTGCTGGGTGGCGGTGTAATCCCATGTCTCGCCCGGTGTCGTTTGGTAATGCCAAGCGTATTCGCCCGTCTCGGCTTTGATCGCGACGATCGAGGAAAG
>CALLIO010000335.1 GCA_938009055.1 uncultured Altererythrobacter sp. | reverse complement strand
AGCATCTATGTTATACCATCTCATGTTGCAAGGCCTGCATGGGCAATTGCGGCAAAGATACTTGCACTTTCCCAAATTGGAGCACAGGGATCGCGCCAATATGACAAGTCCATTGCCCACCTCTGTAAGACCCATAGCGCTCGCCAATTGGCTTTATGTCGTCGCGTCGATGATCGTGCTGATCGTCTTTGTCGGTGGGATCACGCGGCTAACGGAAAGTGGATTGTCGATCACCCAGTGGCAGCCTGTATCCGGCATTCTTCCGCCATTAAGCGAAGAAGCATGGCAAACGGAATTCGCTGAATATCGCGAAACACCTGAATTTATCTACGAAGCAGGGCCAGCCGGCATGACGATGGCTGATTTCAAATTCATCTTCTTTTGGGAATGGTTCCACCGGCTGATGGGCCGCTTGATCGGCATGGCTTTCGCTGTCCCGCTTGTTTGGTTCTGGATTAAGGGCGCCATCCCCAAGGGCTATCATTGGCGCTTGCTAGCCTTGCTTTCGCTGGGCGGCCTTCAAGGGGTATTTGGATGGCTTATGGTGCGATCAGGTTTGTCGGGGCAAATGACTGATGTCAGTCACTTCTGGCTTTCGGTCCATTTGATCACTGCATTGTTTACCTTGGGCGGCTTGATATGGACTGCGCTGGATTTGCGCGCATTGGCGCGGACGGGCGAAAGCAAGCCTGCGCCGTTGAGTGTGTTTGGTTTTGGAGTGGCCCTGATCCTTTTCCTGCAATTGCTGCTGGGCGCATGGGTTGCTGGACTTAACGCTGGCCATGCATCTTATGAGTGGCCGCTCATGCATGGGCACTTTGTTCCTGAATTCGATGCACGCAAAGGCATGCTTTGGGCACTGACTCATGACCCATTCCTGCTTCACTTCCTGCATCGCTGGTGGGCCTTTGTCGCTGTGGCAGCGCTGATTTGGCTGGCTCGGCGCGTGCGCCAGGCAGATCGCCGCGCTTCCATTGCGCTGCATTCCGCGTTCGGAGTGCAAATCCTGCTTGGGATTGCAACGGTTGTCAGCGGAATGGCCATCTGGCTTGCGGTCGCGCACCAATTAGTGGGTGCGCTGCTGGTCATTGCAACCGCTTGGTGCTTGCATTTGGAGGGGTCGCAGCGGACAGTTAAGCCGTGACGGCGCTGATCTGGTGCCCCTTCCCCGACCGCGATCATGCCCGATCGGTTGCCAATGCCTTGCTTGATGAAAATCTAATTGCTTGTGCGAACATCCTTGGCCCTATGGAATCGCTGTATAAATGGAACGGCGAGCGTCATTCGGACGAAGAAATCGGCGTTTTATTCAAGACCAAGCAAGAATTGCTTGACGAATGTGTGGAACGATTAGGACAATTGCATCGTTATAATAGTCCAGCCATAGTGGGTTGGGTATGCGACAAAGCGCATCCTGCAACTTTAGATTGGCTGAATTCTTTAGAGGCGTGAGTACATTGTCTGTCGAATTATCCCGTCGCGCAGTTTTGCGATGGTCAACATTGGGGCTTGCAGGAGCAGCTGGAATGGCTGGCCCTTTGCGCGCAGTGTCTGACCTTCGTTTCCCATCGGGTCCTATGCACTTGTGGAGACAGCTTACTCGGGATCTGCACGATGGCGCGCAGATCATTGTCGAGCGCTGCTGGGAAATTCAATTTGAACGCAAGGCCGGCCAGCTGGAAGTCGATGGCAAGCAAATTTCCTGCACCGTCGATGCGCCTGCAAAGCTGAAAGCATTGGCCGACATTGAGCAAGCCCGGCGCGAGGAGGGAATGTTTCCACTGATCCTGTCTGAAAGCGGGCTCATTGTCTCCGGCGGGCGCGAAAGAGATGACGAAGCTTTGCTTGCCAAGGCGATTGCTGAAGCGCGGCGAATGTTTGCGCAATCGGGCCAATCGCTTGAGCGCGAAGCACAAGCCGCGCGTCATTTGGCGCAATTGCAACGTGCGAGTCAGCCTTTGCTCGACACAATGCCAGCCGATTTGCTGTTCCCTACGCACCGGCCCATCCACCGCATTGAGAAAGTGAACTTGCCCAATGGATCAATTGGCGAGTTTGAGTGGCATTATACAGCGGCCAGCGTTCCCGAAACAGGCTGGCTCGATCATGCCGAGCGGCAGATTATAACACGTACTGACGGCAAAGAGCGCCGCTCTGGCGAGACTTGGAAACTCACTCAAGCTTGATGGCAACAGGCTGAATTAATCCACTGCGCATTGTTGCGGTATTATTTTACCTCCGCTGAAACGCACGGTTTTGCTTGACTTGCAGAGCATAAAGCAACAAATGCCCCTTCGATTGGCGGTGTAGCTCAAAGCTTGCCCAGCCTTTTGTTCACAAACAAGCCGCATTGGGAAGCATTCTTGGCGACCTGCTGCGCAAATAGGAAACACAGCCCATGAAGGCGCTCAGCAAACAGACCCGGTCGATCAAACCGGCAGAGGTCGAAAAGAACTGGCACTTGATTGACGCAGACGGCCTCGTCGTCGGACGCGTTGCTTCGCTCATTGCCAATATCCTGCGCGGTAAAACCAAGCCAAGCTACACTCCGCATGTTGATTGCGGCGATCATGTGATCGTCATCAATGCCGACAAGGTGAAATTCACTGGCAATAAGATGACTGACAAGATCTATTACAAGCACACTGGCCACCCCGGCGGCATCAAGCAGACCACGCCTGAAAAAGTGCTCGAAGGGCGCTTCCCCGAGCGGGTTCTGGAAAAGGCTGTTGAGCGGATGATCCCGCGCGGTCCGCTTGGCCGTGCGCAAATGCGCGCACTGCATCTTTATGCTGGCACAGAGCATCCCCACGACGGTCAAGACGTGAAAGTGCTCGATGTTGCTTCTCTCAATCGCAAGAATAAGGTCACCGGATAATGGCTGACGAAAAGAAACCCGAAACCGAAGCTGAAACTGCAGCTCCTGAAACAGCAGCAGCGCCTGAAGCGGCAACAGAAGCCCCGGCTGAAACTGCACCAGAGACAGTCACTGATCTGGCCGATCTTAAGGATATTGCAGGCGACAATCCTGATGCGGATGCTGCAGCGATTGCCGCTGCGCCAACCATGCCCTTGCGCGAGCAAGAGCTTGACCAATATGGCCGTGCTTATGCAACCGGGCGCCGCAAGGATGCATCAGCTCGTGTTTGGATCAAGCCAGGCAAGGGCGTAATCACAGTAAATGGCCGCGAACAGGAAACATATTTCGCGCGTCCAACATTGCGCCTCATCATCAATCAGCCTTTCGCCATCACTGATCGCGAAGGTCAGTATGATGTGATCGCCACAGTGCGCGGCGGCGGCTTGTCGGGCCAAGCTGGCGCAGTAAAGCATGGCATCAGCCAAGCTTTGGCAAAGTACGAGCCAGAGCTGCGCGCAACAGTGAAAGCTGCTGGCTTCCTCACTCGCGATAGCCGCGTTGTTGAGCGTAAGAAATATGGCCGCGCGAAAGCTCGCCGTAGCTTCCAGTTCTCGAAACGCTAATTTTCAGCTCTAATCGAAACGCAATCAAGGCGGCCCATGCGGGTCGCCTTTTTTGTTTGCGGAGGTTGCTATGCTGGCAATTCGCGCAATTCACGCCCTATCGGCTCGCCGCGTGCGAAAGTGAGCACTTGATAGCTTGGCGGCTTACCGCGCAGCCGCGTTGACAAAGTGCCGACGCCCAGCATCCGCATGGCATGCCCGCCGCGCTCTCGGGTCAAATCAAACGGCGTGTGAACATGGCCAGAAGCCACAGCATCACCGCCAGCCTTGGCCAAAGCGGCAAAGGCTGCATCGCCGCCAATGGTCGGGTTTTTTGCGCTATCACTCTCGCCCAACAGCGGATGATGGCAAACAATCAGCTTGTGGCGAGGATCCTCTTTGAGTGTCTCAAGCTCCTCAAGCGCCTGTGTCAAAGCGCGCTTGGTCACAAAACCATCAGACCAAGGAAAGCGAGGCTGGATCCGCACTGTGCTTTTGAGCGGTACCAGCACGACATCATCCGATTCCAAAGTGCTTCCCACGCCGCGGATCAACCTGCGCGCCCGCGCGTAAGGATCGCTCATGCGTTCCCACATATTGTAGTAAGGCATGTCGTGATTGCCTGCGAACAGCACCACGGGGCAGGAAAATTGCGCGAAATAGTCGCGCGCGCTGGCCCACTCTGAATGTTTGCAGCGCTGCGTGATGTCCCCTGTGCACAGCACGGCATCAGCCTTTTCCGCATGAACAGCCTGTGCAAAGGCATCCAGTGCAGCGCGGTTCTCCACTCCGAAGTGAACATCGCTATTGTGGAAGATGCGCGTTGTCATAGCTTAAAGTGACAAGCCGTTTCGCACACTCAATGCAAGTGCAATCAAACGCGATTGGTCAAGATCAGCCATGCAGCAACGCTATTGAGCGCGCTATATGCAAGGTATGCCCAGCCTATTGCTGGCCAACCATTGGCGACGAGCAATAGCGCCGCCAGCAGCACGAGAAATTCGGTGACCATGCTCATTCTGCCACCCAGCATGTGGACGAAACTGGGCACTTGGCCAAGCAAGGGATGGCTGCTTTCCAGCACCGCTTTGTGCAATGCGAAATTGCCAATACCCAACACAAAGATCATCAGAATCATCATTGTTTCATTATTGCGTAAACTTTGGTCGGCCGGAAATAGTCGTTCGTCGGCAATTCTATCCCACCCGTCTTCTTGCGCGTCCCTTGATCGACTGGGCTTCCCCCTTTTGTCGAGCGATAGCTGCAAGCGCACAAGCTAGCGTCTATCTCTTTTTCTGCGGAGACCGTCCCCCTTCCCCCCAACCAACGGCCCGCAAATGGAGGAACATTATGTTTACTAAGGCTTTTACCGCCGCCGCAACGGCTGCTGCCCTCATCGCCACCCCTGCGATCGCTGGCACGAAAGATGATGGAAAGTATCCAGCCGAGTCGATGTCAATTCAATATTCTGATCTCAACCTTGCCAGCGCCGAAGGCCAAGCTCAGCTTGAACGCCGGATTGATGCAGCTGCACGCAAGGTTTGCAAGCTCGGCCAACATCGCACGGGCACACGCATTCCTTCTGCAGAGAGCAAAGATTGCTTTGCCAAGGCGCGCCAAAGCGCACGCACGCAAATGGCCTCTGTGATGAATGCAAACCGCATGGGCGGTTGAACGAATAGGCGACTAACCAACGCCTTGGCACTCGCTTGAGTGCATGGTGCGATCCGGTCCTCAACCAATCCCCGAGGTCCGGATCGCACCTAATTTTATGTCAGGACAAGAATTCTGCCGCAAAGGGCTCCTAAGCGAGCTATCTGCCGGCCATCGCTTTCACTTTGGACAAATATGTCCGCCCGATGCGCAATGCATCACCGCTTTCCACTTCCGCCGACCAAACGCCCAGACCATCATGCCTCAGACCCCTGATCCGGTCTTTGCGCAGGATTGTAGAGCGATGGATGCGAATGAATTCATCAGGGTCAAGCTTCTCTTCCAGCCCGGCAATGGTCTGGAGCAAGAGATAGGATCGCCCTTCTGATGCAGGGCCAACATGCAAGCGCACATAATCGCGCTCCGCATCAATTCGGCCCACTTCGGACACAGCAACCCGCAGCAATTCAGAGCGATGCGGTACCCACAATTCCTGAAGCCACTCGCTCGTCTCGCGCTCACCCTCGCTATGGCGCGCAATTGCCCGCTCAATCGCGCGGGCCAGCCGGTCAGCAGCAACAGGCTTCAGCACATAGTCAATCGCTTCCAAATCAAACGCTTCGACTGCAAAATCCTCATGAGCAGTGACAAAGATGACGGCGGGCGGCTTATCAAATTCTGCCAGCGCACGCGCAACGCCTAGCCCGTCTAGCTCTGGCATTGTCATGTCGAGCAAGATCAAATCAGGCGTCAGCGCTTCGGCCAATCTAAGCGCAGCCGCGCCATCACTTGCCGTCCCCACGACATTGATCGCGCCAATATCAGCGCAGATCACTTGGATCCGTTCAACTGCTAGCGGCTCATCATCGACGATCAGCGTGCGAAGCGGTTCGATTTGGGAAGTGTCTTCAGCCATTGCGCGTCAAAGGTATCCTCATCTCGCTTTTATAGCCACCGGGTATTGGGCCTGAATTAAGCGCAACATCGGGGCCAAAGCGCGCTTCCAACCGGTCGCGCACATTAGCAAGTCCAATGCCAAAGCCATGCTCTGCGCCTTCGGGAACGCCGGGGCCATCATCTGTGACAGTGATGACCAGACGGTCAAACTCTTCGCGCGCAGCAATCGTGACAGTGACAGAGCGATTGATTGGCGAGACCGCGTATTTAACTGAGTTTTCAACCAGCGGCTGCAAGATCATGCCCGGCACGCGCGCATCCACCAGATCATCGGGCAAATCGAACACTGTCTTCAAACGTTCAGGAAAGCGTACTTCCTCGATATTGAGATAGTGCCGCTGCAATTCGAATTCTTGCTCCAAGGCGACATCCGCTGTTGGCTCATTCGTCAGACTGTGGCGATAAAAGCCGGAAATGGTTTGAATCATCCGCTCAGCCTGTTCGGCCTTGCCTGTCATCACCAAGGCTGACAGCGAATTGAGCGTGTTGAAGAGGAAATGCGGGTTCACTTGATAGCGCAAGCTGCGCAATTCAGCCGCTTTCGCAGCGGAGCGGAACATTTGCTCGCGCCGCTCAGCCACGCGTACTTGCGCAGTTGCCAGCATGGAGAAGTAAATCGCTGACCATGCAAGCATCATGAAATATCGGCTGAAAGCCAGATCTGTGAGATGGTAAAGAAAGGCAAAGGGGCCAAGATGCTTGGAGTATTCTTCGAACTTGGCTCGCTTCTCAGCTTCCATCGACTTTTGAGCGTCAGGATCGGTGGAATCAGGCACTTCGATGATCAAATCGCCGTTGGCATCCTTCGCTTGGCCTTCATACTTCGCTTCCATCTTCGCATTCATCTCAGCAAAGACGGTGTTGTTCACTTGCGCCATCACCAAAGACACAGGCAGCGAAAGCAAGAGAGCAGCGGCGACTTTCATCCATAATGGGCGCGCATCGAACAATCGCAGCAGCAGCCAGAAGATCAAAGTGATCGCAATGCCCGCGACAGTCACAATTGCGCGGGACTGCGCCATTTCCGCGGCGCTGTGGTCAGCAATCACTGCCCAGCGCAAAGTCGCCAGAGTGAAATATGTCGCCCAAAGGACCACAATCGAGATGAGTACGGCGCGAAAGGGGACACTCGCGCGCATTTTGGGAGCTAGAGCCGTCATTATGCTTCAGGATTTAGGCGCTGACGGGAAGAAAGGCCAATCCGCGGATCGAATTCCATGCGCCCTTCGTCGAACGCTGGTTGGCTGAAATCTAAGTGCTCTCGAGCAAGCCCTCGTCCGCAATCTTCTTTTTCCAGACTTGCGGCGCAAGCGTGTGGACATTCTTGCCATCGCTATCCACGGCCACAGTCACGGGGAAATCCTGCACTTCAAACTCGTAAATGGCTTCCATTCCCAAATCTTCAAAGCCAACCACTTTGCTGCCCTTAATGGCGCGGCTGACAAGATACGCAGCTCCGCCCACAGCCATCAGATAGGCACTCTTGGCTTCGCGGATCGCATCCGTTGTGTCTGCGCCGCGCTCTGCCTTGCCAACCATTGCCAGCAAGCCTTGGTCGAGCATCATGCGAGTGAATTTGTCCATGCGTGTCGCTGTTGTGGGGCCAGCTGGGCCAACCACTTCCTCGCCTACAGGATCAACTGGGCCAACATAATAGATGACGCGGCCCTTGAATTCGACAGGCAACTCTTCGCCTTTGTCGAGCATATCCTTGATCCGCTTATGCGCGGCATCGCGGCCAGTCAGCATTTTGCCATTAAGAAGCAGCCGGTCGCCTTGCTTCCAGCCTTTCACATCTTCAGGCGTCAGCTTGTCGAGCTCAACACGCTTAGCGCTCGCATCAGGCTTCCAATGCACATCAGGCCATGCGTCCAGATCAGGCTGCGGCAAATAAGCAGGGCCTGAGCCATCCATTGTCACATGCGCATGGCGCGTAGCTGCGCAATTGGGGATCATCGCCACGGGCTTGCCTGCTGCATGACACGGCCAATCATTGATTTTCACATCGAGAATGGTGGAAAGCCCGCCCAACCCCTGAGCACCAACGCCAGTGGCATTCACTGCGTCAAAG
>CALLIO010000334.1 GCA_938009055.1 uncultured Altererythrobacter sp. | reverse complement strand
TTTGTGCGGCCTGCACACCAATCGATTCTTATTTCCGCCGAATCGATAGATGCGCTATTGGATAAAATGACTGGTTATCAGCCACACACGCCGATCTTCCAGATGAACGCCAAGGAATTGTGAAAGCGCATTTGTGAACGCTATTGGGGGCACAAAACCGGGTTTGGAGCCGAACATTCGGCCCACCAGCAGCCTTGTGCGCCACACACTGCGCGAGGCTGGTGGCGGGCGCAATCGCGAAAATTTGGTTGAACGCAGCTGGCAAATCATCGCTGAAGGCTCGAAAAGCTTCGCGGTTGCCTCCATGCTGTTTGACCTCACCACGCGCGAACAGGTCTGGATGCTGTATGCATGGTGCAGGCGCTGTGATGATCTGATCGACGGACAGGAATTGGGCGGCGCGCTCGACCGGCAGGCGGGCATCGCTGAACGCGTGAAGGTGCTGCGAGTGTTGACTCGCGCCGCGCTCAACCACCAACCCACCGCCGAAGTCGCGTTTGACGCCTATGGCCAAGTCGCCAGCGAAACCGGACTGACGCTGGAGGATGCAGAGGAAGTGATCGCCGGATTCGACTTGGACGAGCAGGATTGGCGCCCTCGCTCAGAAGACGACATGATGCGCTATTGCTATTATGTCGCGGGCGCAGTCGGGCTGATGATGGGCATCGTTATGGGCGTGGAGCGCGAGGATACCGAAACCCTCGACCAAGCAGTGGACCTCGGCATTTCCTTCCAGCTTGCCAATATTGCCCGCGATATTCTCGAAGATGATGCAGCGGGGCGCTGCTATTTGCCGCTCGAATGGCTGGTCGAGGAAGACATTGAGCCCGGCCAGCACACCAAGCCGCACCACCGGCAGGAACTGGCTGATATGGCGGCTAGGCTGATCGATCTGATGGAGGTGCACCAGGCCCACGCCCGCCATGGTATCGCCAAGCTGAAATTCCGCCAGCGCTGGGCGATTATGGCGGCGATGCGCATCTATGGCGAGATTGGCTACAAGGTGCGCGAGGCTGGCACGCAGGCATGGAATGGACGCATCCACACCTCCACATGGGAGAAGCTGCGCCATGTCTTTGGCGCGTTTCGCGATGCGCTCGACAATTGCCCTCCGCCTGATCTGCCGCCGGGTGAGCGCTGGACGCGTGCTAAGCTTAAGCACTGATCGGCTTGCCCGCAGATGCGCAACCGCCTAATCCGTTTCGCATGATACGAAAACTTCTGATTGCCAATCGCGGAGAGATCGCTTGCCGGATCATGCGCACCGCGCGCGAAATGGGCGTGGCGACGGTGGCGGTCTATTCGGATGCCGATGCCAAGGCTTTGCATGTCAGAGAAGCGGATGAGGCGGTGCATATCGGCCCCTCGCCGGCGGCCGAAAGCTACCTTGTCGGCGCGAAAATCATCGCGGCGGCGAAGGAAACGGGCGCAGAGGAGATCCACCCCGGCTACGGTTTTCTGTCTGAAAATGCCGACTTTGCTCAGGCCGTGATCGACGCAGGGCTGATCTGGGTCGGGCCCAAGCCGGAAAGCATCCGCGCCATGGGTCTGAAAGATGCTGCCAAGACACTAATGATGGAGGCGGGGGTGCCGGTCACTCCGGGCTATTTGGGCGAAGATCAGTCGGTTGAGCGCTTAGCCAAAGAAGCAGGTGCGATTGGCTATCCCGTGCTCATTAAGGCGGTCGCGGGTGGCGGCGGCAAGGGTATGCGCAAGGTCGATGCGGCGGAGAACTTCGCAGCGGATCTCGAAAGCTGCCAGCGAGAAGCCAAGGCGAGCTTTGGCAATGATGAAGTGCTGCTGGAGAAGTGGATCACCTCGCCCCGCCATATCGAAGTGCAAGTTTTCGGCGATAGCCACGGCAATGTCGTCCATTTGTTCGAACGCGATTGCTCGCTCCAACGCCGCCACCAAAAGGTGATCGAGGAAGCCCCTGCGCCGGGCATGGATGAGGCGACCCGCGAAGAAATCTGCGCCGCCGCCGTGCGCGCTGCGAAAGCGGTCGATTATGAAGGCGCAGGCACGATTGAGTTTATCGCCGATGCCTCAGAAGGCCTGCGCGCGGACCGCATCTTCTTTATGGAGATGAACACGCGGCTTCAGGTCGAACATCCCGTGACCGAAGAGATCACTGGCGTGGACTTGGTCGAATGGCAGCTGCGCGTCGCGTCCGGCGAGCCGATCCCGCTGAAACAGGATGAGCTGAGCATCAATGGCCACGCTATCGAAGCGCGGCTTTACGCAGAAGATGTTGCAACAGGCTTTCTTCCTTCGACCGGGACGCTTGAGCAATGTCATCTTCCTGAAGACTCGGAAGGCGTAAGGATAGAAACTGGCATTGAGCGAGGCTCAGCAGTTTCGCTTTTTTACGATCCAATGATCGCTAAAGTCGTTTCGCATGGTTCGTCACGAGATGAGGCAATCTATCGGCTAGGAACCGCGTTGGAAGGTGTGGCCGTGTGGCCGGTTAAGTCAAACGCTAGCTTCCTGTTCGATCTTGTGACCCATCGAGCATTTGCGGCAGCCGACCTCACAACGGCTTTTATTGCTGACCATGAGCATGACCTTAAACCAATGGTGGAACCAAACCCAGAGATGCTTGGTCAGGCTGCACTCCATCTGATCCGTGAATACGAGACTGACGAAGAACTGCGCGGATTGACTGGCTTTCGACTTAACGGTCCTGCCAATCTTACCGTTCGATTGCGATCAGCCAACAACAGCTACGAAGTGACGGCCGATCAAGAGTTCGGCGGCAACACCTATTCTTCGAGCGCGGCGCCCGACATTGCTCTTATGAGCTATCGGGCAGACACCTTCCCAATCCAATTGGACCACCCACGAGGCACCGGCCACGCCTCCGCCGCCGATGGAGCGATCCTCGCACCCATGCCGGGCAAGGTTATCGCGGTTGATGTGACCGATGGCCAAAAAGTCAAAGCTGGCGACCGCTTGATAGTGCTCGAAGCGATGAAGATGGAGCATGCCCTCACCGCACCCTTTGATGGAACTGTGACCGAGCTTGCCGCTGCTCAGGACGGGCAAGTGCAGGTCGAAGCTGTGCTTTGCGTTGTGGAGCCAAGAGAATGAAGGTTTGGGATGTGTACCAATCGGTTGCGCAGCAACCGCAAGGGCGACTGCCCGCCCGCAGCGACGCGTCCGCAGGGCGCATGAGCGAGGAAATCGCGCGCCGGATGGCGTGCGGAAAACAAACATGACCTGGGCTAAAGAACTCGAAGAACTCCGCCACCGCGAGGCGCTCGCCGAAGAAATGGGTGGCGCAGAAAAAGTCTCGCGCCAGCACGGACGCGGCAAGATGGATGCACGCGCGCGGCTTGCAGCCTTTTGCGACCCTGGCTCTTTCCGCGAAATTGGCAAAATTGCGGGCAAAGGCAGCTACAATGCAGAGGGCGATTTGGAGAGCGTGCTCCCTGCCCCCTTCCTCTATGGCAAGGCCACCGTCAATGGCCGGCCAATTGTTGCCACAGCCGATGATTTCACCATTCGCGGCGGCGCGGCAGACGCAGGCATCAGCCGCAAGATGGTGCAGGCTGAACAAATGGCGGGCGAGCTCAAACTGCCGCTGATCCGCATGATTGACGGGACAGGCGGCGGCGGCTCTGTCAAAACATTGGAGCAGATCGGCGCGACCTATATCCCGGCCGTTCCCGGCTGGGGGCAAGTGGTCGAAAACCTCGACAATGTGCCTGTCGTCGCCCTCGCGCTTGGGCCAACCGCAGGATTGGGGGCCGCACGCACAGTTGCCAGCCACTACTCCATAATGGTGCGCGGGCTATCGCAGCTATTCGCCGCTGGCCCCGCCGTGGTCGATGCGATGGGATCGGATTTTGAACAGAATAAGGATCATGCACAGGCCAAGGAAGAGCTTGGCGGAGCAGACATTCACACTCGCAATGGCGTGGTCGATGATGAGGTTGCATCTGAAGCTGAAGCCTTTGCCCGCGCGCGGCATTTCCTCTCCTTCATGCCCGAATATGTCGGCCAGCACGCAAGGCGCGTAGAGACCGGCGATCCCGCTGACCGGCGCGAGGAAGAGCTGCTCTCCCTCGTCCCGCGCGATGATAAGCAAGTCTATTCGATGCGGCGCGCGATGGGCGCAGTCTTTGACAAAGGCACCGTGTTCGAAATGGGCCGGATGTGGGGGCGTGCGGCCATCACGGCTTTGGCGCGGATCGATGGTTGG
>CALLIO010000333.1 GCA_938009055.1 uncultured Altererythrobacter sp. | reverse complement strand
CGTATCGGCATCGAGTATGATGTGGTGACCATTTCGGTCTTCGCTGACAACCTCACCAATGAGCGCTATCTCAACGAGGTGATCCCGGCGATCGAATTTGGCGGGTCGTTTATCTCGCCAGGCGGTTTGCGGCGATTTGGTGTGGATGTCGCTTACAAATTCTAAGTAAGCTGCGCCTCCACTTGAAATACGCATTGAGGCGATTAGCATGACGCAATTGGATGAGAATTACGCCAAGGCCTATGGGCAAAAGGCAGGTTTTGGGAACAAGCCTGCCTTGCTGCTCATCGACTTTGTCGAAGGCTACTTTGATCCCGAATGCGATCTTTACGCAGGAGTGGAAGACACGCTTGCCTCTGCTCTGCGTGTTCGCGAAGCCGCCCATTCAGCCGATATTCCCGTCATTCTGACCAACGTAGTCTATCACCCCAAGGCGATGGACGGCGGGCGGTTTTACGAAAAAGCGCGGCCGCTGCGTTACTTTCTGCAAGGCAGCGCGATGGGCGCCTGGCCCAAGGGGCTGGATCCGACTGCGGACGAGCTGATTGTCTCGAAACAATATCCCAGTGCCTTCTTCGGCACTTCACTTGCCTCGACCCTGACAGCGCTGGGCGTCGACAATGTGATCCTAACGGGCCTGACAACTAGCGGCTGCGTGCGCGCTTCATGTGTCGATGCGATGAGCCATGGCTTTATCACAACGGTGGTGAAAGAGGCTGTGGGCGACCGCCATGACGCCCCTCACGAAGCCAATCTGTTCGATATGGACGCCAAATATGCCGATGTGGTGAGCGAGACCGAAATCATCGCCCACCTCAACGGCTTAAGCTAAAATCTGCGCCTTTTAGAACGGAAGCTTGGCCGGCTTAGCCATTGGAATCGTGCCACCGGCTGGAAGCGGCGCAGGTGTCTGCTCACGCGCATACCATTCAAGCGATGAAAGCGATGGGTCTTCCCAAACATCAGGCGCTTCTAGGTATTTTGGATGGGTCTTCTCAGCATAGTCGAGCGCAACCTGATCGGCGAGATCAAGTGAGTCTCCTGAACCCATAAAGCAACTGTAAGTAATGTGTCCTTCGCTTGGCCCCATAAGCATCCATGGGAACCAAGGGGTGATACGGTTCCATGAACCATTGGTCTTGACCGTCGTGTTCGCTGGGTTCTGCATCTCGCTCCAGTCAAGCTGGTACAAGAATTGTTCGGTGACACGGTTGAAAGTGCTTCCACTCTCGCGAGGCCATTTATCGGGCTGCAATGCTGCTGGGTAAAACAGGTTGATGCGATGCGCCAGTCCCAAGACATTGTTCTTACGCGTCCAGTTGAGCTGAAGAGGGATCTTTGGCGGTGCAGCGTCGTTGAGCCCACCATAGTTTGGCGGCGACGGCACATAGTCAGTCAGCTCAAAATTGAAAGGATCGTTCGCAATGTGAACAACCTTCACCTCTTCTTCGAGATATGGGTTGAACCAAGTATCCATCACCTCGCCGGTCTTAAGGTCGGTGTAATAGCCCACCTCACGCAGTACTTTGCGATAGCCCGGATCTTTACCTTCCAGAGAAGGCAGCAGCTTGGCGCAAGAAAAGCCCGTAAAGCCCATCAGATCCCGGACAGGTTCGCCGGGCCGGACACCTTGAACAATGCCGGAATACCATCCTACCTTTGTGGACTTCATGTCGACATCGCCCATGATCCTTGAGAGGGCATCACGGTTGCCGCGCGGAGTGGTCAGGTCCAGAAAGTCTCCTTTGATGCCCTTGTCGATCGAACCCGAGCCTGCCACCGCTCCTTTATTTGATGCAGATGCTCGGGCACTGGTGCATCCAGCTGTAAGCATCATAGCGGCAGCACTAGCGGCTCCAGTGGATACGAATTGTCGACGGTTCATAGGGGGCTCCAATTAGGGACTTTCCAGGGTGACTTAATAGTCGAACGAGAGGGTAACACCAACGCGGCGGCGATTACCGGCGGTTGGCACATAGACAGAGAAGAAGGGCGATCCACCGATGTAGAAGGAGTTTGAAATATACTTCTTATCGAACAGGTTCTTGCCCCAAAGCGATGCCGACCAGCGGTCGCCACGAATGCCGATACGGCCATTGGTAAGCATACGGGGTTCAATCGTCGCAACGTTGATTTCCGACGCATACTGTTTGGACTGTCCAGCCACGTCAACGCGGGAGAAGAAGTCAAACGATTCCGTCAGTGGCGCTTCGAACGCAGCACCCACATTCCATTGCAACTTGGATGTACGTTGCAGGCTGTTGCCACCCACATCGCCATTTGCGTTACAAACCGTTCCGTCGCCGCAAAGGTTGGCCCGCAAGATCCGGCTCGAGATCGTGCCGTCGTCATAAGTGGCATCGATATAGGCAAGGCCCGCATTGAACGTGAGGCCGTCGGTTGGCTCGACCAGGGCTTCGACTTCAACACCCTTAATCGTCGCGCCGCCCACATTCTGCGTAATCAGAGTGGTGGTTTGCGAAGCGCCCGTTGGTGCCACAGACAATTGCAGATCGCTCCAATCGATGAAGAAGGCTGCTAGGTTAAGCGTGGCCATACCGTTCATCAGCGTGTTCTTCATGCCGATTTCATATGTCCAGTTCGTGTCTGGGCCATAGAACTGCTCATCCGCAACAAGCGGCGCACCGCCATCCAGAGTGGACGTATTGATACCGCCAGACTTCACGCCCTTGGCAACCGAAGCATAGAGCAGATTGTCAGGGCTTACCTTGAAGGAGATATTTGCCCGCGGCGTGAAATAGCTATCTTCGAACTCGAACGGCGTTGGTGAGGTAAGATCAAGAAGCGTCTTCTCCTCATCGGTATAGCGACCTTCCAATTCGATCGTCAGGCGCTCTTCCATCAAGGGAATCGCAACCCGACCGAAGATGGCTTTGGTATCGGTTTGGGTGAATGCATCGACAGGCGTTGCAAAGTCAGGAATTGTGGTGATCGGTTCTGTTGGCCGTGCGCCCACAAAGTTTGCACCCGTGCTGAAATCCTGATCGTCGCCGTTCTGTAGGAAACCGCCAACCATCACATAGATGCCAGAGTCACCTTCATACTGCAGACGGAATTCATGCGAATCATATTCGTATGATCCGATCGGATTCAAACTGAAGGGGAAGAGAAGCTGACCAAAGAAAATCGTGCCATTGATCGGGTCGCGTGCACTTTGACCGGCCGAGAACACGTCACCAGAAGCCCGGCCAAACAGATAGTTTGCACTGATTTGATCGGTCAATTGCAGGTTTACATTGGCGCGATAAATCTCTGACTCGGCTTCAAGGCCGTATGACAGCGGATCAATCACAAAACCCGATGGGAAATCGGCAGGCGCACCTGCTGGGATCGTAGGCTCAACTGGCAGCTCGCCGCAGAACAGCTGGTTTTCGACCAGACCCGGCTCGAACGAGAAAGTTGCGAAGCTGAAAGCGAGCCCGCCTACGCTGCAGTTGAAGTCCCCTGCTGAGCGATCAAGCCGGTATTGCGGACCTGATTCTGAAGACACATCGTAGTTGTAGTAGTCAAAGTCGATGGTCAGTGCATCAACCGGACGGAAGCTGGCACCAACCGAAATCGATTGATTGTCATATCCGCCGATCCGGCCATTGGTACCTGGGTTGAACTCTTCCGGATTGGGGAAATTGTTCTTCCAGCCACCATCATATTTCGAAAGCCCCATCGACAGTCGCATGGCCAATTTTCCGTCGACCAATGGAACGCTAAGATTGCCCGAAAGATCAAACCCTTCGTTGTCGGATACTTCGAGCACTGCGCCGGCAGAAATTTCCGTCAGACTTCTGTCAGTCGTCACATAGTTGATCGCGCCAGCAAATGCGTTCGCTCCATAAAGGGCGCTCTGCGGGCCTTTGACGACCTCAATCCGGTTGAGGTTGGTCGAGCCAATATCAACCGCATATTGGCGAGGGATGTAAATGCCATCGATGAAGGTCGAGACATTCTGCTCGAGGTTGTTGACCGAAAATTGCGTTGTTCCGCGAATTGTCGGGGTGCCGAAGCCACCGTTTGAGAAATCCTCGAACACTAGACCCGGCGTCAACAGCGCCACATCCTCAAGCTCGCTGATCGAACGCTCGGCGATATCTTCAGCTGCGAAAGCGGTAATCGCGGTCGGAACATCTTGCAGATTTTCCTCGATCTTACGCGCGGTCACAATGATGTTGTTGCCGCTTTCCTCTGCCGCCGGAGCCGTGTCTTGGGCCATGGCTGGAAAAGCCGGAAAAATAACTGCTGCTGCTAAGCTTGTCGTCGCGAGTGCTTTTGTCTTCGAGTTCATGAGAGTTCCCCCATCTGCGTTAGATGTTTCGTATCTGTGCCAAGGCTAACAGTGCTGTCGCATGAGTCTGTCGCACCAGTTTTATTTTATCCGGCAAGCGGATAGTTTTTTGCGCTACCCTAATAAAATCAAGAGGTTGGCGGATCAAAATTATCCCAACTCTGCCAATCAGGTGTCACAAACACCTCGTCGATCAATGTCCGCATGTAGCATTTGCCATCGCGGAACCATTGCCACGTGCGCGCCTTATGCTTGTTATCCTTATCGACCTGAATGAACTCATAGAGGTAGACGCCAGGCTCGCCCTTGCGGACCCAATGCAGACACATGCTGAGGTCATTGTCATCAGGAGCCATTGCGCCGCACCAACCCGTGATGTGCTCATTGTCCCACCAGATCCGGCCATCGCGATAATTCGCTGGAAAGTCGCGTGTTTCATACTTCCCATCAGCCCAGTAATAATGGTTCGTCTGGTGGTAATCAGCCGGCTTCGCATCATCGGGCAAACGGCACAGAAGGCGCGATTTATGCTCGTCGATCTTTTCGCCTGTTTGCGCGTCATAATAGCGATAGACGCCTTCCCACACGCCCTCTGCTTTAGCCAGCAAGGGCATGTTTTGCTTGATGGGAGACAATTCTGCCATGACTTTTTCTTCCTTATACAATGGGTCTTTATGTGCTTGAGCCGACCTCGAAGCCTTTACTCAAAGGGGCCGAGGCGTAGATGAGAATGTCTGTCAGCAGACCACCGTCGTCGATCTCGAAAAAATTGCAGTTCGACATATGCGTTTCGGTTCCATCCTCTTCGATCAAAGAGATGTTAAAGCGCACCGCCAGACGGCGTTGGTCGACATCGGCGACGGAGATGAAATCGCGAAAATTGATTGTCGAAAAGCTCGTGATGAAATCTTCAAGATGATCGCGCAGGGCTTGCTTGCCGGTGTAGGTGAAATTGCTGGAGGGAATGCGCATCTCGCATTCGTCAGCAATGCCGGCCATCACCCCTTCCAGATCGCGCGCGTTAAGCTGCAAAAAGAAGTTGTCGATCCCGGCTGCTAGAACCTGTTCTCTGGTTAAAGACATGGCTCTGCATCCTGTGGTTGTGTGACCAATCGCAAAATATCGGTCAGCAAAGTTTCTTCGCCGCTGGTGTCCAAAGCGTTGAACACAGTCGCTGGTTCAGCAGCGAAGCGTGCCGCGGCAAAACTCAAGCTGGCTTTCTCAATCTCATCAGCGCGATTCAAAGGTCGCGATGGCGAACCAAAAGGCGCGTCGATCTCCGCCTCGAGGACCCGTCCGTTCTCAAGTTCGATCACAATTCTTTGCGGCGCCAACGCATTGGGATCGGGATTCTCGTCCAAGACGACATGGACCTTCTTCGCGTCTTCGACAGCTTGCAAAGTCGCGAAATAACGCTGCTTGAAGCGCCCCGGGTCAATCGCTCCATGCCGGATCATCATCGGCGCAATGCATTGCAAGCAAAGCCGCGCATATGCCCCTTCCATATCGGGCTGGTAAGGACGCCCGACGAGCAGCAAAATCAAGGACGGCACATAGGCAGTGAGAGAGACGACATCATCAATCGTAAAACCCGCCTCCTTCTGCAAATCCATGATCGCGGTCAGCGTCGCCTGTGTCGCGCGCCCAGCTGGAAACGGCTTGTGCGCGACTTCGGTAATCTTCCAAGGCTTGGCAAATTGCTGGAGCGACGTGTCGAAATCGCCGCCGTCCTCTATCAAAGCGAAATAGCCAAACTTGCCATCGACTATGTCTTTGGGCGCAGCCAGACCAGCCTCTGCCAAATCAGCCGCCGTTAATGCCGCACGCGCAGCAATGCCGATTTGCATGGGCAACGCTTCTGAGCCTTCCCAATGCGCCTGCATTGTTCCTGAAACTTGACTATAAGCCAATCCCAACAGCCGAGTCATCGCATCACGATCAAAGCCGCGCAGCAAACCAATGGCAACCGCAGCCCCCATAACCCCGGCTGCTGAAGGCCTGAAAAAGCGCGGATGCCCCTTAGCCGCTGCACCGAACATCACCGCCACCTCGACCGCCATCGTCAGCGCAAAAAGGCAGTCGTTCAGCTTTTCTTGGCCCTCTTGCGCCTCGCTCAAAATCGCAGCGACCGGCGTGCACAAAGCAATAACGACAGAGGGCTCGTGCAGCGCATCCCACTCTAGGCAATGGATCTGAAAGCCGTTCACCATTGCCGCGGAATGCGGCGACAACGACACATTGGGCCGGCCCAGCACACGGCAATTGCCTGTGCTACCTGCGTCCCACTTCTTCGCTGCATTTAAGACTTTGCGACTGCCTGGGTTTGAGACACCGCCAACGCCGGTAACAAGACTGTCGGCCAGAAATGTCTTGGCGTATTGGATCGTTGCAGGATCAAGATCAGAAAGACGCGCGCTCAAAATACAATCGACCAACCTTTCGGTTGTTTCGCCGCTTGTTCGAGCGATGAGATCGGCGGGTTTTTGAACCTTGTTCATAGGCCATCTGTTTAATGGCTGGGTTCATTCGCGAACGCCCTTAAGGCGCATCTTATCGACTGGCGGATAAATGCGTGGCGAGCACGCTGTTCTGCCCTCAGACAGACGGGTTGGCTTAACGCTTGATCCCGCGCAGAATTGTATTGGCGAGCTTGGCATTGTCCCATGTCACGCCTTTGGGCGGGGTCACACCCATCCGAACAATCACCAGATCCTCTGATGGAACCAGATAGACGACCTGATGGCCATTGCCGTCGAACAGATAGAGGTCTTGAGCGGCATAGGGCTCGCTATGATAAACCCCTGTCGGATTGCTCTTCGCGCCAAGATAGCCGCGCTTTTCGAGATATGGACTGCCCAACCATACGCCGAGTCCGTAATGCGGATTGTCTGGCGAGGGTTGCTGCACCTGCGCCACAAAACCTTCGGGCAGCAAACGGGTTTCACCCACCATCCCATCATTCACCAACAGCGCGCCGACTTTAAGCCAGGTTTGTGCGGGCACTTCCATACAGCAGCCCGAATGCGCCAGACCGCCTTCGCGGTTGAGCCACACTTTACCACCCGGCGCATTGATCCGGCGAAATATCTCATTGCCGACAAACTCTTCATATTCGCGGCCCGTCGCCCGCTCGATCAGCAAAGCCATCAGATCACTGGCGGCATTGGCATAGGCAAAGCGCGTTCCCGGCGTATCGGTCAGTGGATATTCGTCCACGATATATTGGCCGTGATAGGGATCGAGATAGGCACGCGGGAAAGGACTGTCCGCACTCATGTCAAAACCTTGCTCGAGCAGGCCGGAATGCATGGCCAGTGCATGGCGAATGGTGATCGCCGCTTTGGGCGTGCCTTTCCATTCGGTCACAAAGTCGGCAATCGGCTGATCGAGATTGTCGATATGGCCCAGCGTAATCGCGCGGCCCACAGCAATCGCGGTGAGCGGTTTGGACAAAGATTTGGAATTGAGCTCCGTGCTGGCAGTCGCTTCACCGAAATACCGCTCTGCCACCAAGCTGTCCTTGTGCCAGACAAGCAGCGCCGAACTGGCGTTATCAGAAGCGTATCGAGCGGCCGCCTCAATCGCAGATGCTTCAATAGAACCGGTCACAACCGCGGGCAATTTTGCAGTCGCCGGATCAGCACCAGGGATAGTGGCCAAGGGATCATATTCTGCCGTCTCGCGGCCCTGGATCGCCTTTAACCGCTTCAGATAAAGCGTTTCAGATGATGCAGGCCGATCGCTCCACGTAGCAACTTGCTGCGCTCCCGAACTGGCCATGCAGCCTGATAGCAAGCCTGCTGCTCCCAGAGCCAAAGCGAAACGCGAAATTGCTGGCATCATTACAAATCCTTTGCGCCTGTTGAGCCTTAGCTCAGCCTTTGGCGATATCATCTAGGGTGGAAAGGTAGCGGTCTTCGCTTTGGCCCAAGGCCTGTTCCTCGGCGCGTTTCAACGCGACATAGTAAAGCGATTGCAGGAACTCTTCGCGCCGCTGCGCGCGGCTTGCCTGACATTCCTCATCTGCGACAAATCCGTCGATCTCGTCGGCAAGAATGATCCCTTTTTGCGCAGCAATCCGCTCGATCGTGTCGAGCCGGTCGCGCATCGCGCTAAATTCGCTGGCGAGGGTGAGGATCATCGACATCGCCTCGTCCATGCCTTCTTCGCGGAAGAATTCAGGGCGCTTGCCCTTAGAAAAACGAGGGAGGCGCGATTGGGGGGCTTCAGTCTCCATGCTCAATCCTTTCTTGCGATCAGAACTTCCCAGCCGCCGCCGGGGGCAAATTCGCCAGCGACGAATTCCTGCTCTTCCTCAGGCGGAGGAGCCAAATCTTCCGGCATGACCATCGGGGCAGTATCGAAACGGACGGTTTCCTTGGCAAACCCAGCATCCACCGCCATTTGTTCCTGATCCAGATCGCGCATCGCGCCCCAGAACGGTTCGTTGTTGTAATAGGTTTCATTGTCCAAAATGAACTGGTTGAACGCGCCCATTTTGAGGAATGGCGGCAGATCGGCATGGATCATATATCCGCCCGGCTTGAGCAGGCGGTAGCATTCCTTGAACACCTCGGGCATGGCTTTGCCGCTCGTCTCATGCAGCAGAATATGGCTGACGATCAGGTCGAAGCTTTCATCTTCAAAACCGGTTTGCGAGGCATCGCGCTGCATAAAGCCAACGTCCAATCCCTTGGCCGCGGCGCGCGCATGGGCATAGCGGATGCATGGCCCACCAACGTCAATGCCGGTGACATCGGCATCAGGAAACAGCTCTTTAAACGGAAGCGTCGAATGGCCCACGGTGCACCCCATGTCGAGGATCGCGCTGGGCTGGAAACCATCGAGCTGGTTTTGCACAAAGAGACAAACTGAGCGGCCCATACCGTCATTGTCCGGCCCCATCATTCCCATCGAATAAAGATAGACACCGCGGTCATAGAGCGCGCCGGCGGCGACATCAGCCTCGCTTTCTTGCGTGGAATAACCACCCGGCATGCAGTGGATATCAATCGCGCTGACATAGCGCGGAACAGCGAAATCCCCTGCACTTTCTAGTCGCGCTGCATTGGCACTAGAAAGCTGGGCTGCGCGGTCATTGACCGCGTCCAGATCGCGTTCCAGCGGCGCTTGAACCGAGGACCAGATCATCTCCTGCGCCACGCGATTGGTCAAAGCATAAGTCTGAAAATAGGGGTCATCGACCATGCCCGAACGGATCTGATGGCGGTCGCTCGGCGCCTGCCCATGCTCTTTTTCGAAAGCCGGCGCGACGCGCCCTTCGAAGACCGGACCCAAACCGGGGAGCAAGCGGTTTTGGGTAAAGCCCTTAAGGCTCATCGCGAACTCTTGGCGGGCAAGATCATCGTGATTGCCCACAGTCAACATATCATGCTTTGATTGTCCGGATACGAACTCTGCCAACTCAGTCCTCCTGCACAAAATCTGCCACGCTGAACGTGAACAGGCGCGTTGTCTTGAAGTATCTAGGCTAGGTCTAGCACTTGTCTATCTCACCCCGAACGGTCAATTTTGCTCGCATAGCGGTTAATTCGGGACTCAAAGCTCGCTCGGACCCGCAGAACGGTAATTTCGCAGCCAATCGAGAACTTCGCTTGTGGAATCCAAACTATGTCGAACGACGTCAAAAATGTAGATAGCGATACAGCAGAAACGCAAGAAACGATCCCGGGTCACTGGGTTGGATACGCATGGGCTTTATCCTATTTTGCTTTGAGCATCACCACCATGCTGATGCCGCGCGAAGACAAAGCGAACGCCATGCGCGAGGTTTACCGCGGATGGCATTATTCGATCGGGCTGTTCGTCACGATTTTCAGCATTTGGGTACTGATCCGGCTGTGGAAGAGCCGCCATCTTGCGGTCAATACACAGCTCCCCGCTGCGGCGAACAAATGGGCTTTTGCGCTGGCTTTTATCAGCGCGGCACTGCTTTCGGTTCCCTGGATATTCGGCCTGCTGAGCGGTTGGGGCAGCGGTTATGACCTCTATTTCTTCGGCCTTATCGATATCCCAGCGCTCGTGGGCGAAGACCGCGCGGTCTGGATGTTCAATGGCTATTTCCACGCGGCGATTGGTTTTGCCGTTCTTGTCCTGACGTTGATTTCGCTTCTCACCGCAGTCCTTTTCCTGTTCCTTTACGGACAGGGATTGTTCCGCAGCTTCCCCTTGGGCTTTGGCGTGTTCGTCTTGTTGAACGCTGCCTTCACCGCCTTCGTATCAGCCACCTTTGATGGCTATGAGAAAGGGCCGATTGCCGCTGCCATCTTCCTTGGGATTTGCGGCGCGATCTGGGGCTTGGCCAAACTTCTCAAGCGCCAGCCGGGTTCGGGCAAGGTTCTGACCGCTCAAAATCCGGGCATGGGGGTCGTTGCTGTGGGCGCTGCCTTTTTGGTCAGCCTGCTCGGCATTTACGGCCCTTATGGCATGTTTCGCGTCAGCCCGATTGAAAGCGGCGAAATGGTCGAAGCGCCCAAAGGCGTCACTTCCCACAGCGGCCCTTTGGTGACGGTCCAAGTCACTCCAGAAACCCCGCTGGAACTGGAAGTGCGCGAAGAAAATTACAAATGGTGCACTTTCTGCCACACGATGAAAGAGGGCGAAAAGCATTTGGCTGGCCCTAACCTCTACGGCATTTTCGGGCGTGAAATCGGCACTGTTCCCAATTTCAACTACACCGCCGCGATGGCCGCACATGGCAAGGAGGGCAAGGTCTGGACAGACGAGCTGATGGACGAGCTCATCACCGATCCTGATGCCTTTGCGCCGGGCACCACCATGGTCGTCTCGCGCGGCAATATGACCGATCCAGCGCGTAAGGCAGCCCTCATCAATATCTTGAAGAAAGAGACGATGGGTGATGCCGTAGAGGAAGTGCCAGCGCCATGAGCGCCGGCGAGTTCAAAAAGGGCGGAAAAAGCCTATTCGCTGGCATGATGGGCGTCGCCACTGGCGCATCACCTTTGCCGTTCAACGCGCTGCCGATTGTCCTTGGCCCGATCCATGCAACGATGGGTTGGTCCTTCTTCGAAATCCTGATGGGGATCACCATCTACGGCGTTGTCGGCGCCTTGCTGGCGCCGGTTGTTGGCGCGTTGGCGGATAAGGTCGGCACGCGGCCCGTTGCCATGGGCGCTCTCTTCACCTTCAGCCTCGCCTTTGGCCTCATGTATTTCGTGCCCGACAATTTATGGGCGTTTTACGGCGTGTGGGCCTTGATCGGCGTGTTGGGTATTGGCTCGACGCCGGTGACGTGGAGCCGCACGATAAATTTGTGGTTCAATGAACATCGCGGATTAGCGCTGGGCATTTTGCTGCTCGGCACCAGCCTTGCCGGATTGATCGTGCCGCAAATCGCCAATGCAGTGATGGAAAGCACCAATGACTGGCGCAGCGTGTTCCTCGTGCTTGCCGCGCTCCCTATGTTCGTTGGCCTGCCAATCGCATTCTTCATGTTTCGCGACCCCAAGCCGGAAGAACGGCCCGCATCCGCGGTACAAAGCACAGGCGATCTAACCGGACTGACTTTGCCTGAAACCTTGCGCAATTACCGCTTCTGGGTGCTGTTTCTCTCGATCGTGCTGATCGCGCTGGCTTATGGCGGTGCGCATTTGAACATGGTCCAGATCGTGCAATTCCACGGCTTTTCACCCGCGGCCGCCGCCGGTGTGATGAGCGTCGTTGCCGCAGGGATTTTCTCTGGCCGGATTATCGTAGGGCTGCTGTTCGACCGCTTCTGGGCACCTGGCGTGGCTGTGCCGGTGCTCATCTTGCCGGTCGCCGCATGCTATTTGCTGATGGGCACCAGCACGTCTGAGACGATGATCTTCGTCGCTGGATATTTGCTCGGCTTTGCAGCGGGCGCTGAAAGCGACATGATCGCTTATCTCGCCAGCCGCTATTTCGGGATGAAGTCATATGGCAAGATTTACGGCCTGCTCTACATGCCCTTTGGCGTGTTCTCATCCATATCCGCCCCGCTCTATGGCTACACGCGAGACGTGACCGGGAATTACGATCTGATCCTTGGCTGGGCGATGGGCCTGTTCGCCGTAGGCGGGATCATACTGCTTGTTCTGGGCCGGTATCCGGTCTGGGATGGAACAGAAAAGGAGGCTGCCACATGAAGCGCGAAGAGATTGCCCCGCCCTATAATGCTGTGTCGCAACATGCGGTCTTTCCCAAGCCCAAGCATGATGATGCGGCGCGCTTCAATTTTCTCGCCAATTTCAACCGCTATATGGCAAGCGAGTTGGGGCCAGGGAACAAGCTGGCCTACGATACGCAGGTTCTGCCAGCCTTTCAGAAAGAGCATGGCCGCGAACCCAAAGACCGGTTTGAAATCCGTAAGGCGATGAGCCGCAATCCGTGGCACCAGTTTTGGTCTGCGCTGAAACGCAATTCGATGGAATATCGCCAGCATCATGGCCGGATGCTGGTTCTGCGCCAGATTGATGATCTGATCGCCAAGGCCGAGGCTTTGAATGCGGGTAGCAACCGTTTGGTTCTGGATGAGAGCGTGGAGATTCCGCGCTATCAGTCCGCTGTCGACATCCATTGTATGCCCGGCAGCTATCACGGCGAGGAATGCGACAAGGACATCTCTGCCGGGGCGAATTACGATTGCGGCATCTTCGCCACGACTGCGGGGACAATCGGCGCGTTGTCCGATGGTGGCGGGCAAGCCTTGGTCAAATGGATCAAGGAAACCAAGCCGGGATGGAAGCCGCGCCGCATCCTCGATATTGGCTGCACCATTGGGCACAATATCGTGCCGCTCGCGCTCGCATTCCCGGACACGGAAATCATCGCGATCGACACCGCCGCGCCTGTGCTGCGCTATGGCCATGCGAGAGCCAAGGCGCTTGGCGCTGAGAATATTACTTTCCTCCAGCACAATGCAGAGGATCTCTCCCGCTTCGAAGACGGATATTTCGACTGGGTGCAAACCACCATGTTCCTGCACGAAACCAGCGGCACCGCCCTTCCCGCGATCATCAAAGAAGGGTTCCGGACTTTGGCCAAGGGCGGCGTGATGTTCCACCTGGAGCAGCCCGCCTACACCGATGACATGCCGCTTTACGAACAATTCATCCGCGATTGGGATGCGTTCAACAATAACGAACCCTTCTGGTCATCCATGCACGCAATCGACTTGAACGATGTGATGGTCGAGGCAGGATTTGCCCGCGACGCCTTGTTTGAAACGCATGTGAAAGCAGAAGTTGACCAAAGCGTCTTTCCCACCACTGCGACCGAGGGTGAGACCGAAGATCATGGCCGCGCACCGGCTTGGCATGCTTTTGGAGCGTGGAAATGAGGGTGCTTCTTACGGCCCTTGCAACGGCGCTAGTACTGAGCGGCTGCGCAGCGAATTCGGACCTGTCATCGGCTTCGCCAGTCACGCCCAAACGCGATGTTGCCGCCGTTGCGGCGAGCATGGCCGGAACCACTGTCGTTGATGTTGACCGGTTTGAGTTCACCGCCGAGATTGCAGGCTGCTCAATCGATGCCTTGCCCGTTAGTTCTCCGGCTGAAGGAAGCGCACTTGCCGCCGCGATTGGCAAAGCGAAAAGCTATTCAGACAGCGCCAATGGTACCAGCCTGCTAGTGATGGTGGACGGTAAAATCGTGCACGAGAGCTATGACCGCGGACTAACTGCCGATGGCTTAACCGATAGCTATTCGATGCAGAAATCACTGCTCGCGCTGACTTTTGCTGCGGCTTTGGATGATGAGGTTATCAGCTCGCTCGACGAGGCGGTCGCCCCCTATATCCCTGAGTGGTCCGCCGATGCACGCGGCAGACTGACTTTCCGAAATTTGCTGAATATGGCGAGCGGTCAGAAGGCTGCGCCGTTTGGCGGCGAGGAAAGTCTTGGCCTTTTGTGGAGCGAGGACATCAATGCCGTCGCGCTTGCCACGCCATCGCAAGGTCCGGCGGGCCAGCAATTTTGGTATCTCAATTCAAACAGTCAGATCGCCGGATATGCGCTCGACAAAGCGCTCAAACAAGCCGGCAAAACGGGCTATATCGAC
>CALLIO010000332.1 GCA_938009055.1 uncultured Altererythrobacter sp. | reverse complement strand
GAATAGGGATCGCGGTCCTTGAACCGGTCGAACATGGCATCCGGTGAGGCGAAATCACGTTTGCGCTTGATCGCAGGATGCGGCTGGCTGTCGTCAAAAGCGAGCTCGCCATCGCTATACCAATCAGGATCGACGATCACCGGATCAAACAAGGTCAAACGTTCAAACATGCCTACATTGTCATGCGCGACTTGAAGCAGGATATGCGCGCCCATCGAATGGCCGATGCCTTGTGCGCTCGCTACGTCAAATGCCTCCAGCACGCTGGCAGTTTCCTCGGCGACATCGCGCCAATGCTCAACCGGTCCGCCACTCGAACGCCCGTGGCCATGCAGCTCTAGGCTGAGGATATGGCGGCAAGTGAAATGGTCGATGACAGCATCCCACACCCGGCCATGAAATCCGGTGGCATGGGCAAAGACGAGGGTGGGCGCATCCCCCTTCGCGCTGGAATTCCATTCCCACGTGGCCAGATCGTTGTCGCCCACGCGCGTCATATGCAGTTCGGGATCACTCATGCAGACAGCCAAAGCCGAGCTGGGCCAGCCATGCAAGCCATCAATTTGAGGAGCCCCCACTCACCGCCAGCGTGCGGCCTGCCCGTTCGCGCCGTCATTCTCTTTCGGCGAACATTTCCTTGATCATCGGCTGCAAATGCGGGCCGTAATAGGCGAGCACTTCCCAATCGCTGACCTTTTCGTAATGGGTGACGAGTGTTTTGCCATCCCAGCGGTGGAGCGCATAGGTTGGCGGTTCGGTCGTGATGAGCGCGCGGCTGTCAGGATCAGCGGGCGAAATCTCGCGCAAATCCATCGAGACCAGCGGGGCAACCGAAGGCGTAACGCTTAACGGTATGCCAGCAAACTGCGTGTTGATCGGGCGGTGGAGGTGGCCGCAATGCAATGCGAGGACTTGGCTTTGGCCTTCCAAGGCGGCAGCCAAATGCTGCATCCACGGCTCATCATCACCTGGGTCCATCCAGCCAATGCCTGAGACAACCGGCGGGTGGTGCATGAAGATCAGCGTTGGCGTGTCCGGATGCGATCGCAGCTGATCGGTCAGCCAAGCCGCGCGCTTTTCGCAAAAGGCGCCGCCATGCCGCCCTTCCTCAAGCGTATCGAGCATCAGGATCAAAAGCCCGTCCTGCTCAATCGCATATTGGACGAAGCCGCCTTCCATCGTCGGGCAATCGGGGAAGGCGCGCAGCAATTCCGCGCGGCTATCGTGATTGCCCACCAGCGGATAGATCGGCCAGGGTGCTTCGGAAAGTTGAGCGGTCAGTTTTTCAAAGGAATCGCGGTCGCCCCGGTCGGTCAAATCGCCGGATAGCACCAGCATATCGGGCTCATTGGGGGCTTTGATAAGCCGCGCCAAAGTCTCGCGAAAGCGGATACGGTTCAGCTCTTCCGGCTTAGCCTCGGGATCGAAACCGATGTGAATATCGGTCATTTGTGCGATCAACATGATGAGCTCCCTTCCACCAAAGCTCTACCGCCCAAATCTGCTGACGCGCGCGACCTTATCGTCCTGCTGGGTCGGGTGGTCAGCTGGCAAATTGCCGCTGGGCGGATGATATTGATGACACATAGCACAGCTTGAGGGAACTTCTGCAACGCGCGAGTCCTCGCCCAAATGGCAATCGCGGCAGACCGCAATGCCCGGCATGAGCAGGTCGTTGGAATTCGCTGACCCTTCGGCCAAGTGGCAACTGGTGCAATCTTCCTGCTCGTGCGCATCATGGTCAAACCGGCCTAGCACAAGATAGTATTCGGGAATTGTGACGGGCATCACATCGGCGCGGCCATTGCGTGTTGTGCCGATATGGCATTCGCCGCAGACACCATCGGGGCCAAGCGCATTGTTAACCGCGATGAGCGAGCTGCGCGGACGGCCAAAGGTGGGATAGCGCGCGCCGGGAACAGAGGCGCTGCCGATTGAGCCGGGGCGTCTGCGATTGGTGGTGATCGGGCGGCGCGGTGTGCGGTCAATGGCGCGCAAATCCGCCAATGCCTCGTCCACGCTGCCGTGGCGCAGCGAGCGGAAAGTGTCGCCGACCTTGTCATAGACGAGGCTGTGACACGCTTCGCAATCCTCTTCCATATTCACTGGAGAAAATCCGCCCGGCCCATCGCTGGGCGTGTGGCAATCCGCACAAACCAGCGCTTCGCCATAACCCTTATTGCCAAGGCTGCGCGCCATTTTTGTAACGCCGCTTGATCGATCGAGATGCACATCATGCGGGAATTTGAGGCCGTGCTCTTCCTTCAGATCATCGGACAGTAGCCAGCGCTCCGGCTTGTCCTGACCCAATGCGGTGTAGATCAGCATTTTGAACTGCGGATGCGAAGTCCCAAAATCAGCTGCATTGGCAAGCGTGGTATCGGTCAGGCGCTTGTCCATTCCGTCATGGCATTCTGCGCAGAATTTTTGCGCGGTTGGCTCCATCCGGCCAGCGCCCTCATGCTCGGTATGGCACGTGGTGCAAGAGCCGGGGCCTTCCTTGCCGAAATATTCCGCAATGTCCCATTGGATCTTATCGCCGCGCGACATTGGTCCGCGTCCGGTGAGCTGGCGGTCAATCGCGGCGTGGTCGCCAATGCTCTCGTGACAAGTAAGGCAGGTTTCATCCTGCACCGATTCGAACGGCTTTACGTGGCAAGCTTCGCAATTGTCTTCTAGCCCGTGGTGCGCAAGGCTGAGCGCGCCCGTGCTCCAGCTGGCATCCATCGCGACTTGCCCTTCGCCATCGTAATCAGGCTCTACATTCATATCTCGGGTCAGGTGCGAGTGAATGGGAATGGCGAGGAAGGCGATGAGGATAGCTGCCAAGCCGATCCATGCCATCACGCGTTTGGATGGCAGCGCGCTTGCCAAGGCAAAGCCGGAAAGCGCATCGCGGTCGCTGGCGTCTTCATTGACCTGCGTTTGCGTGACGGTGACGGGGCCGTCTTCGTCCTGCGAAAAGGCCAAGCGATAAGATCCGAAACCAAGCTCGGTTCCATCGCGCGCGGCAAAGACCGCTTCGGTGACGTTTTTGCCATCCTGCGTAAAGCCGAGCGTTCCGGCTGCGACAGCGCGCAATTGCCCGCCTTGGGCCGGTTCAATCGTGGCGTGATGCTGTTCAACAGCCAGATCGGGCAGATGCAGATCATTTTCCGCCGCGCGACCAATGCTGAGCGTGTCGCTATCATGCTCGCGGTCGCGGATAATCTCGCGGCCAGAGGCGGTGAAATCGATCGTGCGGATCAGGAATGCCATG
>CALLIO010000331.1 GCA_938009055.1 uncultured Altererythrobacter sp. | reverse complement strand
GGCAGCGCTGCGATCAATATGCGCAAGCGAGGTATCGCGTTCTGCGAAGACGCCCGCAATGCCTTGCGGATTGGACTTTCCGGTGATTTTGGCAAGGATATCTGGCGAGGTCTCTATGACATCTCCGCCTGTCTCTAGGGTATCTCTCTCGAGCGCATCGAGCAGGGGATGCGGATCGCGCCGGTCAGAAAGCACAAGCGTTTCAGGTATATAGCCGCCCTCGCGCGCATCGGTGAGCAGCCGCAAACCTTCTGCAAGGAACTTTCCCGAAGCTTTGCGGTGTTTCTTCTCGCGCAGGCTCCGCAAAAATTTGACCGTAGGATTGGAAAAGCCGGTGATCGAACGCCGCATAGTCAGTCTCGCCCGCAAGGCAGCCCGTTAAAAGCTGTATCCAGCGTCACTCTTCGCCAAAGCCGTCTTCGACCAGCGCGGTAAGGTCGCCCAACACATCTTGGGCATTTTCGCCTTCGACGATCAGTTCGATATCATCGCCCATCGCAGCGCCTAGCATCATCAGGCCAAGGATTGATCCGCCCGCAGCTTCATTGCCATCCTTGGCCACCCGCACCCGCGTAACCTCGGGGATTTCGGCAACCGCGCCGACGAATTTGGCGCTGGCTCTGGCGTGGAGGCCGCGCTTGTTCACTATCCGCACAGTGTTGCGCAATTCGGTCATGCGCTGGCCTTCTTCGCCTCTGGCTCTTGTCCGAGAAATTCTGAGGCAACGGTGATGTAATTGCGGCCCGCTTGTTGTGCAGCTTCAACAGCGTCCTCGACACTCATCGTGCCGCGCGCACCCGCCAGCCGGATCAGCATGGGCAGATTGATGCCGGCGATAACTTCAACCTTGCCGCGTTCGAGCAAGGAGATTGCGAGGTTAGAGGGCGTTCCGCCGAACAGATCGGTCAGCACAATCACGCCTGAGCCCGCGTCCACTTCGGTGATCGCCTTGGCAATCTCTTCGCGGCGAATTTCCATATCGTCATTGGGGCCGATACAGATCGTTTCGACCTGATCCTGCGGGCCCACGACATGCTCCATCGCATGGACAAATTCGGCGGCCAATTGGCCGTGGGTGACCAAAATTATGCCAATCATGAGCGTTTGCCGGTGTGATTATTGCCAAACATGAAAAGGGGCCTCGGTCGATTAGGGGACAGCTGGGGAGTTAGCGCTTCAACTGTTCGATGGCGTCGGTGGCTCTCGATCCCAAATTGCGATGCCGGACAGTGGGCGAAAATCCGTGACCGCGCAAGACCTGGGCCAAAAGTTCCGCTGTAAAGACCGAGCGGTGTCTCCCTCCGGTACAGCCAAAGGCGATATGGACGTAGCTTTTGCCCTGCGCGGCATAACGCGGGAGGAGATCGGTGATGAGCCCTTCGATCCGCTCGACACTGGGGGCGAGGCCAGGATCCTTGCGAATGTGATCGGCGACCGGCTGATCGAGCCCTGTCAGCTCGCGTAATTCTTCGATCCAATGCGGATTGTCGAGAAAGCGCATGTCGAACACCAGATCAGCCAGCGGCGGCATCCCGCGCGCAAATCCGAAGCTGGAGACCGTGACGGTCATCGGCTGCTCGGTGCTTTCGCCAAACAGTTCGCGGATGTGCTGTTGCAGCTGATTGGTCGCCAGATTGCTAGTGTCGACGACCATATCGGCCCAGCGCCGCATCGGCTCGAGCAATTCACGCTCGGCGCGGATCCCGTCTTGCAAAGGGCGGCCTTGCGCCATGGGATGGCGGCGGCGCGTTTCATTGTAACGCCGCTCCAACTCGCCCGAAGAGCAATCGACGAACATAGTGGTGAGCTGCAATTGCGGCAGCTCGGTCAATTCCTTGACCAGATCAATAATGGTGGCCGGGACAAAGCCACGCGTGCGCGAATCAAAGCCGATTGCCAAGGGACCTTGTTGCTCATCCGGTTTGGAAATGAGGCGTTTGAGCAGGCGAACGGGGAAATTGTCGATGGTCTCCCAACCCAAATCCTCCAGCACTTGCAGCGCGGTGGATTTACCAGCGCCCGACAGGCCGGTGACCAGCAAAATGCTGTGCTTGGAAGAGTCGGGCGAGGGGCGGGTTTGTGAGCTCATGGATAGAGGTTAATGCGCTGCTGCGCGCGACTTGGGAAGCCCCCTTTTGCTTAGTTCGATTGTTTGAGCGCTAGTCTTAGTGCGAGCTTTAACGCCCAGTGCGCGCGCAGGGGTAAGGAATGATCGTGAGATGGGAGGGCAATGCTGGCAATGTCCAAACCCATCAACGCCTTGGTCGGCAGCGTTTCGTGAAAGCGCGGCGGCGGCTTTGCGCCTGCATCGACAAGCTCGATTGCAAGGCTTAGCGGCGCGCTCGTGGTGGGCAGATCGACAATCCCGACATGGCGGATTTCCATTTTGCCGGCGATATTGGGCGGGGGCGATGCGATGAGCTGATCGTCTTCTCTGCGAATAGCTACCCCGTCATCACCGATTAGCACCGCGCCGCGATCAATCAGCGCAAGGGCAAGGCTGCTTTTGCCAATGCCCGGCTCGCCCGTGATGAGGACAGCCTGACCGTCAATCGCCACGGCGCTTGCTTGCAGCAGCTTTTGCTTGATCATTGGTCTGTCGTTCATTGAGCGGCGGGAATGGTCAGCTGGAGGCAAGCTCCGGCCTCGCCATCAGGCCTGTCGATCGCTTCCAATGACCCTTCGTGTGCTTCTGCAATAGTGCGCCCGATGGCAAGGCCAAGGCCGCTGTGATTGCCAAAATCCTCTGTCTCTGGGCGTACAGAATGGAAGCGAGTGAAGACTTTTTCGCGTGCATCATCAGGAATACCGGGGCCGCAATCGCTGACGGTCAGCACAACATGCTCGCCATCATTGTTGATCGCGACGTCTATCGGTGCGCCCTTGGGCGAGAATGAGACCGCATTGTCGAGCAGGTTTTCGATCACGCGTTCCAGCCTTGCCGCCACCCCGATGACATGGGCGGACCACCCGCGATGCGACAATTCGATCTGGTGATTGAGGTTTTCAGAACGATCCTCGCGCGATCCGACGATGGCTTTGACGAGCGCTGCTAGATCAATCCGCTCCATCACTGCCCGCGACATTTCCGCATCAATCCGGCTCGCATCCGAAATCTCTGTCACAAGACGGTCGATGCGCCGCACATCATGGGTGGCAATATCGAGCAATTTTCCGCGCAATTCCGGATCCTCGACACGGGGCAACGATTCAATCGCGCTGCGCAATGAGGCCAACGGGTTCTTGATCTCATGCGCGACATCGGCGGCGAAGCTCTCCACCCCGTCGATGCGCTCGCGCAGGGCGGCGGTCATGTCAGACACTGTGCGGGCGAGCGAGCCGATCTCGTCGCGCCGCTCGGGCAAGCGGGGGACTTCTACCTCCCGGTCGCGGCCTTGCCGCACGCGAATGGCAGCATTGGACAGCAGTTTGAGCGGGGCCACGATGGTCCGCGCAAGAAACAGCGACAGCATGGTCGAGCCAAACAGGGCGAGCAGCACGCCAAGGCCCAATGTCGAGCGCGCGCTGCGCACAGCCTCCGTAATATCGACCGCATTGCGCGTGGTCATCAATGTTGCGCCGTTCAGTCCGACCGGCGCCGCGGCGGTGATAACGGGGCTGCGGTCGGGTGCGCGGCTAAGCTCGATCTGCGTCACGCCTTCATCGCGCGCGCGGGCCAGCACGGGCCATTGATCGGCCAGCTGCGATTTGGGTTCGACATAATCGGGCACGGGCTCCGCGCTCACGATGGTCTCGACCCCGCGGTCAAGGATGCGCGCGAAACTCTCGCTCCAATCCTCGGACTCTGCCTGGTCGAAAGTGAAGGCGGGCTCGTCGAGCAGGAAACTGTCCGCCCATAACAGCCCTTCGGCATCATACATACGCAGGCGCATCCGCTGTTCCTTGCCGATCTGGATCAGCAGCGCTTCTTGCCGCTCGCGGGTGGCACCGGCCAGCGCCTCGGCGGTGATCTGTGCCTCGATCCGCGCCAATTTGTAGCGCTCTGACAGCAATTGTGCGCGGTAGCTGTCGATATAGAAGATACCGCCACCTAGCAGCGCCAGTGGCAAAATGTTCACAAACAGAATGCGCGCGGTGAGCGAGAGCCGGCTGCCCAGATTGGCAGGCTCAAGCTGGCTGGCGCGCGAGGAATGCTGTTTGTCTTCAGCCATCGGTGAAGCTGTAGCCTGCCCCGTATAAGGTCTCGATCCCGGAGAAGGTCGGATCGACTACGCGAAATTTGCGCCGCATCCGTTTGATATGGCTGTCGACTGTGCGGTCATCAACAAAGATATCGTCGGGATAGGCGGCATCCATCAGCTGGTTGCGGCTTTTGATAACGCCGGGGCGACCGGCCAGCGCCTCGAGGATGAGGAATTCGGTCACAGTGAGCGAGACCGCTTTCTCGTCCCATGTCACCTGATGTTTGGCAGGGTCCATAAACAGCCGCCCGCGCGCAACAATTGGATTGGCGCTTTCGCCATCGGTCCGGTCGGTCTCGAGCATCCGCGCAGGGTTCGCGCGGCGCAGAATGGCGCGGATCCGTGCGGTCAGCAGGCGCAGGCTGAACGGCTTGGCGATGTAATCATCCGCGCCAAGCTCGAGCCCCTTTTCCTCATCCTGCTCGTCATCCTTACTGGTGAGGAAGATGACCGGCAGCGCGATCTGCTCGCGCACGCGGCGCAGCAATTCCATCCCGTCCATCTTGGGCATTTTGATGTCGAACACGGCCAAGTCCGGCGGGTTCTCCAGCAGAGCCTTGAGCGCGGTCTCGCCATCGGAATAGACGCGGGTGACATAGCCTTCTGCCTGAAGCGCTATCGAAACCGAGGTGAGGATATTGCGGTCATCATCGACTAGCGCGATGACGATATCGTCCGATTCGCTGTCGGGCGCGGTGCTTTCGTCAGCCATTGGCGCTGCCTTTTAATCTCATCATGTGGGTAAGTTAGCCGCTTTGCCGCGCAGAAACAACGCATCCGCGCGCTGTTCATGCGCATATTCGCTTGCTTATCGTTTTGGGGATTTGACGAGGCCTTTTGCGCCTACTATGCGGTTGTTTCGCCAACGCGCATTCGTATGCAACATCCAGTCAATAGGGTGAGCGCGAAGGTAACCAACGGGGAAAACCCCGAAATATACCTCTTAGGAGACAATTGTGCCGACCCCTCTCGCGCAACCGCTATCGGAGCAAGGAATTGCGACCGAAGCCGATATTCATCCCAACCTTGGAACCAGCGAGCTGGTCGAAGCAGCCATTCGCGGCGGCGAGGGCGAATTGTCCCGCTATGGCTCGCTGGTCGTAAAGACGGGCAAGCACACCGGCCGTTCGGCCAATGACAAGTTCATCGTGCGCGATGCAACGACCGAACACACTGTATGGTGGGGCAGGGTCAATGCCAGCATGACGCCAGAGCATTTCGCTGCGTTGAAGGAAGATTTCCTCGCGGCTGTGGCAGAAAAAGACACGCTCTATGTCGCCGATCTGTTCGGCGGTTCGCAACCCGAACACCGCGTCAATGTGCGCGTGATCAACGAGCTGGCATGGCACAATCTGTTCATCCGCACGCTTTTGGTGCGCCCCGAGATTGAAGAACTGGCCAGTTTCGCGCCTGAATACACGATTATCGATTTGCCCAGCTTCCGCGCTGATCCTGCACGCCACGGCACCCGCAGCGAAACGGTGATTGCGGTCAATCTTGCCGAAAAGCTGATTCTTATCGGCGGCACGAAATATGCTGGCGAGATGAAGAAGAGTGTCTTTGGCATTCTCAACTATCTGCTCCCGACTAAGGGCGTGATGCCTATGCATTGTTCGGCCAATGTTGGCCCCGATGGCAAGACGGCAGTGTTCTTTGGCCTGTCTGGCACCGGCAAGACCACGCTTAGCGCTGATGCATCGCGCACGCTTATCGGTGATGACGAGCACGGCTGGTCAGACACAGCAGTCTTCAATTTCGAGGGCGGCTGCTATGCTAAGATGATCAAATTGTCCGAAGAGGCAGAGCCGGAAATCTACGCCACCACCCGCCGTTTCGGTACGGTGCTGGAAAATGTCGTGATGGATCCGGTCACCCGCGATCTCGACTTTGATGACAATTCGCTGGCTGAGAATACGCGCGGCGCTTATCCGCTTGAATATATCCCGAACACTTCGGAAAAGAACCTCGGCCCTGTGCCGAGCAATGTCATCATGCTGACTGCTGATGCCTTTGGCGTTCTGCCTCCGATTGCACGGCTGACGCCTGACCAGGCAATGTATCACTTTCTTTCGGGCTATACCGCCAAGGTTGCTGGCACCGAAATGGGCGTGACCGAGCCAGAGGCGACTTTCTCGACCTGTTTTGGTGCGCCCTTCATGCCGCGCCACCCCAGCGTTTATGGCAATTTGCTGAAAGAACGCATTGCAGCTGGCGGCGCGCAGTGCTGGCTGGTCAACACCGGCTGGACCGGCGGTAAATATGGCGAGGGAAGCCGGATGCCGATCAAGGCCACGCGCGCTTTGCTCAATGCCGCGCTTGATGGATCGCTTAACGATGCGGAATTCCGCCGCGACGACAATTTCGGCTTCGATGTGCCTGTCGCAGTCCCCGGAGTGGACACCGCTATCCTCGATCCGCGCAGCACTTGGGCTGATCCGGAAGCCTATGACGCGATGGCAGCCAAGCTGGTTCAGCTATTCATCGATAATTTTGCCGAGTTTGAAACGCATGTCGACGAAGGCGTGCGCAATGCAGCCCCCAATCAGGTGGTGGCTGCATAGAAATTTACATTTCGAATTGGGAGAGCGGCCTCGTACTGGCGTCATCAAAGGCGTTGGGCGGGGCCTTTTCTTTTGCTCCAACACCAGCGATAGTCTGCCAAGACTCATCTGATTTTCAAGGAGGAAACCCCCATGAGCATTCTCGACGGAATTTTGAAGCAAGTATCCGGTTCACCTGACACCGTTGCCGCGATCGCGGAGAAAGTGGGCATTGACCCAGAAATGGCTGAAAAGGCTGTGGCAGCGCTGGGCGCTTCGCATGCAGAAGATGGCGATACCATCGAACTGGCTGCGGAAAAGACTGGCCTTGATGCCGGCGCATTGGGCGGCATTATGGAGCAAATGGGCGGCGAAGGTGCTTTGGGCGATCTTGCGGGCAAGATGCAAGGCGAGGCCGGTGAAGGCGGCGCGCTGGCAGGCATCGCCTCGATGCTCGACCGCGATGGCGACGGTAATCCGATCAATGATGTGATGGGAATGGCAAAGAGCCTGTTCGGCAAAAACTGATCGCCGTTAAACATACATCCATAGGGCCCGGGCGGTCAGCTGAACATAATAGCTTCGTCCGGGTCTAATCGTCCACATTATCGGTGCGGTTCGCATTGGCTTCTTCCCAACGCTTTCTGATTTTCTGGAAGCTTAGCGGTTTGCCCTCGGGCGCATTTTCCAACACTTGCATCACCGCTCTGGCCAAACGGCTTTGCCGACCGCCGTGCGGATTGGCTGCAACAGGGGCGAGCAAATAGTGCGCGATCACCGGATCGCCCTCTGCCATTTTCATCGCGGCCACTTCCATCGCCAGCCTTTTGTCAAAGGGTGCAAGCTGCGTTGCGCGCTCCAGTGCCAATCGCGCCCCTTCTGGTGGGGTCACACCGCGCTGGGTAAAGCTGCGGTAATAATAGATCAGCGGCTGCGTATGATCGGTCTCAAGCGCGTTTAATGCCTCAAAGGGCTTCATCGCCTTGGCAAAGGCATCCGCTTTTCCCGCATCATCCGCGTCCCTGGCCAAGCGGAAAAGCGCATAACCCTTTTGCACGTAAGCGCTCTTTGTTTGCCGATTGGCGGCTATCGCGCGGTCGGCTGCTGCAATCGCTTCAGCGTCATTGCCCGCATCATATTCCGCTTCTGCCAGTGCCGAAAGCACAGCTGCATCATCGGGGTAGTTGGCGGCAATTGCGCGCGAATCGCGCAATACATCTTGCGTCTGGCTTTCGCGCAGACCGCGTTTGGAGCGAAGGATAACGCCCATCATCGCCGCGTGACCTTTGCTCAGCTTTTCGACATTCACTGCGCCGATGCGCACATCCCCGCTGGCAAAGCGCATGCCCGCCATATTGCGTTTGCGGCCGTAGGCTTTGACCTCATCTGACAGTTCTTCAAGATTACCGAAAATGCGCTCTGCTGCCTCGATCGACTTTTCGCCCGAGGCGACCGCCTGCCAATATTGGGCCAATTGGCCGCTCCGGTTCGGACTGAAGCGCAAATAGTGATAGAGCAGCCAGCTGCGGCCATAAAAGGCATCATAGCGCGAGCTGCGGTTTTTCAGATAAAGCTCGTAATCCAGCAACTCGTCCAAGGGCACTTGGGCAGCCTGGCTGATCTCATAAGCGCGCTCATTGTTGGGCAGGCCGATATCAACCGAACCATCTCCATTGAAACGTGCGGCTGAGAAATATTCAGCGGCCCCTTCGCTTAGCCAGCGCGGCATCGCGTGGCGTGATGATCCGATCAGAAAGTGATGGGCATATTCGTGGAGAAGGATCGACAAGGTTCCGCTGACCGCACCTTGATTGGACGAGCGATTGCGGCGCGTGCCGGTTGTCCCTCGGCCGGCATCTTGCCCGCCTATCTTGATGTTGGGCACAAAGGTGACCGATCCTTCGGCCCGCGCGATATAGAAGCCGCCAACATTTGCGCCGCCTGGGCCGTAAATCTTGCTCAGATTATCGCGGCTGCCAACCATATAGACGGTGAGTCTGCTCGATGGGCTTGGCACGGGAATATCGCGTCCGCTTTCCAACGCCATCGCGGCGTGAAAGCGTTCGAGCATTTGTCCAAATTCTTTTAGATCATCGGGGCGGCTGTTGGAATAAATGACGAAACGGTCGCTTTCTGCCCTGTGCCATTCTGCCAGTGCGGGGGTGCTGGGTAGTGCGAAAAGAGCCAGCACCAATAGAAATCGACTGCCCCATTCTGCCAAGCGCGTATCCAAAGCGTCAATCCCCCAAGTATTTCCCAAATACTTGCGCGATAATAATCTGGTTATTCCGTTGTAATCAAGGCCAAGCTTGCCTGAGTGAGCTAGAGTCTTGCGCTCGCCACATATCGCTCAACATTCTTCGCCAGCACATCCATCGGCGCATTGCCGCCTAGGATCACAGCATCGTTAAACGCTTTCATGTCGTAAGAAGCACCCAGTTCACGCGCGGCTTTCTGTCGCAATTCGACGATCCGTGAATGGCCCAATTTGTAGCCTGTCGCTTGTCCGGGCCAGCTGCAATAGCGGTCGACCTCGCTCTCGACCTCTTCGCGTTTGGACCCATTGCGCTCGACAAAGAATTGCACCGCGCGCTCGCGGCTCCAGCGTTTGGAGTGAAGGCCAGTGTCGACCACCATGCGGCAAGCGCGGAAGGCGAGGGATTGCAGATAGCCAAGCCGTCCGACCTTGAAATCATCATAAGCGCCCAACTCATCGGCCAATTGTTCGCCATAAAGCGCCCAGCCTTCGCTAAACGGATTGAACGCAAGGATTGAGCGGATCAGCGGCAGACGGTTGGAATATTCGCCCTCCCACACATGGCCGGGGATCGCCTCGTGATAGGTCAAATCCGCCAGATCATATTTGCGGTGAAGGTCCGTGGTGCGCAGATTGATCCAGAACCGCCCGGGGATCGTGCCATCCTTGCTGCCCGCGCCGCCATAGGCACCCGGTGCGCCCGCTTCTTCGTTAATCGGAATGCGGCGCACTTCCATATTGGGATCGACGAGCGTGTTGAAGGCACGCGGCATCTGCGCCTTGATCCATTCGATGCGCTCATCAATGAAGGCGAAGATTTCCTCGCGCCCCTTGTCACCTTCAGCAAATTTGTAGCGCGGGTCTTGCGATAGGCCCTGCATGCGCTCGCCAACCGTGCCCGTGGTGTAACCGATTTCTTTCAGGATTGGGTCCATCTGCGCGTGGAGCGAAGCGAGTTCTTCTAACCCTTGGTTGTGAACCTCGTCAGGCGTCAGTGTTGTTGTTGTGCTGGAACGCAGGGCCCAGGCATACCACTCATCGCCTTGCGGTTGGGCCCACATTCCCGGATTGCCCTTGGCCTCTTTGCGCAAGGTATAAAGCTCGGCGAGCTGTGCCTCGAGCGCAGGCGCCACTTGACCGGTAATGATCTCTTTCGCCTCGGCAACGGTGTCAGCAGCGATTGGCAGGCCCTCGAGCGGAGCCAGCAAAGCGCCGCCTTTCATCGCGTCGAGCAATGTGTTCTTCAATTGCGGGATGGCTTTGTCGAGCAGGAAATCCGGTGCAACAACGCCCATCGCGCGCGCGACTTTCATGCGCTCCAGCTCGCCGTTCAAAACATCGGGAAGCGCCGCCAGACGCTGGGTATAATAGCCCACATCATCTGGCGTGTTGAGCGGAACGCCCGCGCTGAAGAAACGCTGCATATTGATGTAAGTGCCGCAGTTCTGGATCACCAAATAGGGGTTGGTCTGCCAGCTGCCGATGGGTGTGTGACCGTATGGCAAAGCCATTCCGTCAAGCGCGAGCTTGTACCCGCTTTCCACCACATCAAGATTAGTGACAGTCTCCGCGTCAAGGTCTTGGCGCGACCAGCTGCGAACCCGTTGGAGATCGGCGCGCATTGTTGCAGCGAGAGCGTTTCGTCCGGCTTGCGACTTGTCTTCCAATTTGCCGCGTAATGCCGCGTGCGCGCCAGTATCAACGCCTGCCCCTGTCGCCCGTTCGGGTTGGTGGCCGAGCAAATTATAGGCCACTTTTTCCAGCATTGCGTTGGTCGCAGAAACAGCCGCTTTGTCGACGTAAGGCGGAGGAGGTGGGCTAATTGAAAGCGGCGATGGCGCGGGCTGGGCTGCGCAGGCTGGCAGCAGCGCAATGGCGGAAACCCCGCCAAGCCCTTTGCCGATTGTGGTAAGAGCCTGACGGCGCGAAATGCTGGTCTTGCGTGCATGGGTCATGCGCCAATGTGTGACGCGCGCATTGTCCAGTGTCAAACGCGCAGCTTGGGCCCGATGGCCAAAGGCGCTTTCCTATCCGCCGCAGCGCGGCTAATACGGCGCTCGTGAATATTACGCTTTCTATCATGATGCTGGCCGCCTTCGCGCTTTTGGCGGGAGCAGGCTTTTTGTGGGTCTACAAAAAAGAGCGCAAGCAGGCCGCATTGATGGCTCTGCTCGCGCTCATAATGATCGGCAATATTGCGATCTGGACTGTGCCCGATGCAAGCGGCGATGCGCCGGTCGATCAGATCGAGGATTAAAACCCTCTCAGTTTAGTCCGGCAAGACCCATTTGATCGAGCTGGAATAGCTTCCGCTTGTCACAAGACCATCGCTGTCACGGGCCGGTTCGAACCGAGCGCGCTTGCTGATGAGCCTGCAAGTTGCAGCATCCAATGCGCCGTGCCCGGTTGAGCGGGTGATGGTGCAATCTGTTACGCGGCCCTTGGTATTGATGCCCAGGGTAAAGCGCGCTGTGCCGGTCATCTCTTGGCGTATCCAGGTGGATTTGTAGTCGCGATCCCGCAGCCAAGAACCCGGATCATTGCGGGGCGCGGCTGCAATCGGATCGAACAGCGGCGTTGGGGTGGGCAGCGGTTTAGCGATGCTGGTGCCAGAACCCGTTCCAGTGCCAGCAATCGGACCGACTGGGCCAGGATCAGGGGGAGTGATCGGGCCGGGATCGGGAACTGTGCCAGTGATCGGCGGGGTGTTTGGGGGATCGACCGGTCGCGGGGGCGCGAAAACATCGGGCGGCTTGGGCGGGTCTTTGGGCCGCTGGACCGGTGGATCAACTATCGGTGGGGGTGGAGGCTTAATCGGGGTAACGACCAATCCGTCATCGTCAGGCTTGGGGGTGGGAACCACTGTTACCGTTAGCCCGACCATCAAAAGTCCAACAACGCCTGCATGAACCGCGACAACGCCAGCAATACTCTTGCTGCGGTCGCGCGTATTTAACGCGTCTGCATATGCCATCTTGTGCACTCCTCTCGTCACGTGTGTGCCGCCAAGGATGCCGTTTGCCGGTCTATTCAGGCGGCATAAGAGGAATGATATACTATCACGTAAGTCCCACAAAGAACTTTCGCGTTTCTTTTCAGGACTTAAGCGCCAATCAAGCGCCGTAATCCCTTCAATTCACGAGGGAAAACGGCGATGAAAAATCATGTGATTGGGCAGTCTGGGGAGAGCCTGAAGTCGAGATAATTGTCGACCGAACCCATCAAATCTTCGGTTTCATTCTCGAAGAAATGGTTCGCGCGGGGGATCTCTTCGTGATGGATTGTGATGTGCTTTTGGGTGCGCAATTTGTCGACCAGCTTTTGAACCGCTGATGGCTGCACAACCGTGTCCGCGGCTCCTTGGATGAAGATGCCCGATGCAGGGCACGGCGCGAGGAAGCTGAAGTCATACATGTTGGCAGGCGGCGCGACCGAGATAAAGCCGCGCACTTCGGGGCGGCGCATCAACAATTGCATACCGATCAGCGCGCCAAAGCTGTAGCCCGCGACCCATGTGGTTTGCGCCTCTGCATGGATGGATTGCACCCAATCGAGCGCTGCGGCGGCATCGGAAAGCTCGCCAATACCATTGTCGAAGCTGCCTTGGCTGCGGCCCACTCCGCGAAAGTTGAAGCGCAAAACCGCAAAGCCGCGATCGGCAAAGGTTTTATACATGCGCTGCACAATCCGGTCGTTCATCGTGCCGCCGCCTTCTGGGTGCGGATGCAGGATCATAGCCACAGGCGCGCGCGGGCGTGGCGGAGGAGTGAAGCGACCTTCGAGACGGCCCTCGGGACCGGGAAAAATGACGGATGGCATGAAAAAGACCTGTCAGAAACTGTGATGCCCATGCGCCGGGTGGCGTTGGGGAGAGGCGCGCTATATAGGCAAAGCGCAGTAAATCGCAATATTTGTGAGCTTTGGGCCATTTCGACACGCATTTATCTTGATCATGCAGCCACTAGCCCGCTGCGGCCAGAAGCGCGCGTGGCGATGGAGGAAGGCTTTGCGATCTGGGCAAATCCGTCTTCCCCGCATGGCGAGGGGCGGGCAGCCAAGGCGGCGCTGGAAGATGCGCGTGAGCGGATCAAACGGGCGCTTGATTGGCCGGGTGAGCTGATCTTTACAAGCGGGGCGAGCGAAGCGCTTTGGATCGCGCTCAATCGCTGCAAGGCTGAGCGCCGCATTGTCAGCGCGGTTGAGCATGATGCGGTCTTTAGAGCGGCGCCGGATGCG
>CALLIO010000330.1 GCA_938009055.1 uncultured Altererythrobacter sp. | reverse complement strand
CGGCCGCTTTTTGGGGCCAGCCATTTTTGCCTTCACTGCGTTCACCGCGCCGCCTGCAGGAATGCCAGGCGAAGCGTGGCTGGTCGCAGGTCTTGTGGTGTGGATGGCGTGCTGGTGGATGACAGAGGCGGTTCCGCTCACCGCGACCGCGCTTTTGCCCTTTGTCGTATTGCCCTTCTCCGGCGTCTCCAGCGCCAAAGAAGTTGCCTCTACCTATTATTCGCCCATCCTGTTTCTGCTTTTGGGCGGCGCATTCATCGCGCTGGCGATTGAGCGTACGGGCCTGCACAAACGCTTGTCACTCGCGATATTGCGAGGGGTTGGAAGCGAGGGCGGACAAACGCGGCTTTTGCTCGCCTTTATGATCTCAGCCGCCGTGCTCTCGATGCTGATTTCGAACACGTCCACTTCGCTCATCATGATGCCAATGGCGCTGGCTGTGCTGGCGGGAGGCACGCTTTCGCAACAAAGAGATAGCGAGGCCTCGGACCCAGAGGTCAATAAAGACGGTCTTTCCGGCGCGCTTCCTATGGGCATCGCCTTTGCCGCCTCTATCGGTGGGCTCGGCACCTTGGTCGGATCGCCCACCAATGCCATCGCGGTTGGCTTGCTCGATAGCATGATCGGGATGGAGATCAGCTTCATCGAATGGTCGCTTTACGGCCTGCCGATTGTGATTATCGGGGTGCCGCTCGCTGCCTTCATCATCAGCAGGTTCCAGCGGGTTGCGGATTATCCCTTTGATGTGGCCGCCGCACGCGAAGCGATTGCGACACAGGCAAGTTGGTCAAGCGCGGAAAGGCGTTTGGTGCCGATCGTATTCTTCACCTTCCTTGCATGGATGACGGTTCCTTGGGCGAAGGATATTTTGCCCGCGGGCTCCTGGACCAATGGGACGATTGCGATACTTGCCAGCTTCGCGCTGTTCCTGATGCCCGATGGCACGGGGCGCCCTTTGCTGATCTGGAAAGAGGCTGACCGCGCGCCTTGGGGCGTGATTATGATGTTCGGCGGCGGTTTGGCGTTGGCCGCCGGAATGCAAGTGTCCGGCCTTGCCGATTGGCTGGGCCGAGCCTTGCTGCCGCTGGAAAATTTGCCGCTGATCGTCGTCGCGCTGGCTGTTGTGGCCATGGTTGTTCTCATCACCGAATTTGCCAGCAATGTCGCAACCGCATCAGGGATCATTCCGGTGGTCGCAGCTTTGATCGTAGCCTTGGGAGCCGACCCCATATTGCTCGCTATGCCAGCCGCACTCGCTGCGAGTTGGGGCTTCATGCTGCCAGCAGGAACCGGCCCCAACGCCATCGCTTGGGCAACAGGCCGGATTAAAATCGAGAAAATGGTTGGCGCGGGCCTCATCCTCGACATCATCGGTATCTTCGTGATTGTCGCGATTGTTTGGCTGATTGCTGCCATCGTCTAACCGCATCTCGATCTATCTCGACGTATCTAGGTGGGTATCTCTGAGACCCCCAAAAGCGCTCGGTTTAACCGCAAATTGCAGCTTGAAGCGCGCCCAAAACCGATGTAATTTCATCTGCAACCAATGGGATTTTCCAGCGGAGTTGCGCTTCTGCGGAGGTTAGAAGCGGGTGCCGCAAAATCCCTTTGATGAAAGCTCCTGCCTTCCTGGGAGCGCGATTTGAAGGAAGGATATCGCCCATGAGCGACGCCATCGACCCAGCAGACAAGCCAACACCCCGTCGCAAGCCCAAACCAGAAAAGCGCAGCATTGGCGGGCGCGATCTGAACGCATCCACGCTGATGATGGGGCATGGCTATGACCCGGCATTGTCCGAGGGGTCCTTGAAAGCACCGATCTTCCTCACCTCCACCTTTGCGTTTGAAAATGCAGCGGCGGGCAAGCGCCATTTCGAAGGGATCACCGGCAAGCGCGAAGGCGGTGCAGAAGGCCTGGTCTATTCACGCTTCAACGGCCCCAATCAGGAGATTTTGGAAGACAGGCTCGCGATTTGGGACGGGGCAGAAGATGCCCTCACTTTCTCATCCGGCATGACCGCGATTTGCGTTCTGATGCTGGCCAATGTTTCCCAAGGCGATGTGATCGTGCATTCCGGTCCATTGTATGCGGCGAGCGAGGGTTTTGTTGCCAAAGTGCTCTCGAAATTCGGCGTGACTTACGTTGATTTTCCCGCTGGCGCATCGCGCGAAGAGCTGGACGAAGTGATCAAGCGCGCCAAATGCCAGGCGGGCGAAAACGGCGGCAAGGTGGCGATGATCTATCTCGAAAGCCCTGCCAATCCGACCAATGCTCTGGTCGATATCGAGGCTGTGAAGGAAGCACGCGATGCCAACCTCAAATGGCCCTGCCCCATCGCCATCGACAACACATTCCTTGGCCCGCTGTGGCAGCGCCCGCTCGACCATGGCGCAGATATCGTCGTCTATTCGCTGACCAAATATGTCGGCGGCCATTCCGACCTTGTTGCGGGCAGCATTGCAGGGGCGAAAAAGTGGATGGACCCGGTCCGCGCGCTGAGGAACACGATGGGCGGCATCGTGGATCCAAACACCGCTTGGATGCTTTTGCGCAGTCTGGAGACGGTGGAACTCAGGATGAGCCGCTCAGGCGAAAACGCCGCGAAAGTTTGCGAATTTTTGGCCAGCCATCCCAAAGTCGAGGGGCTAGGCTATCTCGGCATGATCGACGACCCCAGCCAGCAGGACATTTACGACCGGCATTGCAGTGGCGCAGGTTCGACCTTTTCCGTCTTCATCAAAGGCGGTGAGGCAGAGAGCTTCCGCTTCCTCGATCATCTCACCATCGCGAAGCTCGCCGTCAGCCTTGGCGGGACGGAAACGCTCGCCAGCCATCCCGCTGCCATGACGCATCTTTCGGTTCCGGACGAGCGCAAGGCAGCGCTGGGCATCACCGACAATCTGGTGCGCATCAGCGTGGGGATCGAGGATGCCGATGATCTGATCGCAGACTTCGCGCAAGCACTGGAACACGTCTAACTTTCAGACTAGCCTGCTCTTCATAAATGGGAGAGCAGATCATGAGCAAGAAGCCGGTATTCCTCGTCATCGGGGCGGGCGCGGGCATTGGGGGCCACGCGGCAATGCGCTTTGCTGCGGGCGGCTATCACGCAGTGTGCGCAAGGCGTTCTGATGAAGAGAGCCTGGCGCGGATCACCGGCAGCATCGAGGAGGCTGGCGGCAGCGCCACGGGCGTGCTGCTCAATGCGAGCGAGGATGGCGCGATCGAGGATCTGGTCGAACGGGTGGAAAAAGACATCGGGCCCATCCACTCAGCGCTTTACAATCTGGGTGCGCAGATCGGCACACGCGACCTGCATGATACGCCGCACCGCACGTTTGAGCTGGGTTGGCGGCTGGGCTGCTATGGTGTCTTTCGCCTTGCCCATGCGATGTTCCCTGCAATGGTCGAGCGCGCGAAAAGCGGCAGTCACGGCTCGCTCCTCGTCACATCGGCCACCTC
>CALLIO010000329.1 GCA_938009055.1 uncultured Altererythrobacter sp. | reverse complement strand
AACGCTGGGCCATATGGTCGAATTGTATGAGCCCAATGAAGCGATCAGCGGGTTTTACGCTATGGTGCGCGAAGCGGCGCAAGGCTGGGATGGCAAAGATGTCATCCGCGATTTGGGATAGGATAGCGATATGGGCGAAGCAAAGCGCGTGATTGAGGAATTCTGGCGCATTCAAGACGAGGGCGATTACACCAAGCTTGCGCCCTTATTTGCCGAAGATGCCTTGCTCGAAGATCCGGTTTGGGGCCGCTATGAAGGGCGCGAGGCAATTCTTGGCTTCATGACCACTATGGTTGCAGAAATGGGCGCGCGCAAAATCCGCTTTACCGTCGATGAAATTTGCGGCGATGATCACGCGGTGTGGGCACGCTGGACTATGCATAGTCCCGAGGGATCGCGCGGCGGCGTTGGCATTTACAAAGTCGCGAACGGGCAGCTCACCTATTACCGCGATTATATGGACCCGCCAGAAGAGGGAGAGGGCTGATATGTCAGACAAAGTGCTCCGCGAAGACTTTGACGGCTGGGTGCAAATCACGCTCAACCGGCCTGAAAAGCTCAATTCCTTGGATGTCGAGATGTTTCGAGATCTACGGCAGATAAGCCAAGACCTCGCCGAGAGCGAGGGAATTGGCTGCGTTGTTTTGCGCGGTGCAGGCAAATGCTTTTCCGCTGGCCACGACCTGAGCGGAATTGCGCAAGGCGAAGCTCCGCCATCCAAGGGTTGGCATTCGGAAACTTTGCGAATGCTGGAAAAATTGCCAATACCCATCATCGCAGCCGTGCATGGCCATTGCTACACGGGCGCGCTTGAAGTGGCGCTGGCGGCCGATTTCATTATTGCTTCTGACACCGCCCGTTTTGGCGATACCCATGCCAAATTTGCGCTGACGCCGGTGTGGGGAATGAGCGTGCGATTGCCGCGCCGGGTCGGGATTGCGACAGCCAAGAGATTGATGTTTACATCAGAAATGTTCGGGGCAGAGGAAGCGGTGCGAATTGGCCTCGCCGAATATACCGTGCCGCAGGTTGATTTCGATGCTGAAATCGCTCGCCTTGCCACGCAAATTTCCGAACAATCGCATTTCAGCCACGCTGCCAACAAACGCTTGCTTGATCGCAGTGATGGCAAGTCAGCTGATGAAGCACTCGTGCGCGAATGGATGGATGGCGAAGGGCGCGGGCCCGATATGCACGAACGCATTGCAGCGCTGCAAAACCGCAAGAAGTGAGCTAAAGCTTGCGGTAAAGCGGATGGCCGCTTTCCGTGATTTTTGCCGTCGGTAGCGGCAGCTCTGGATCAGGTTCAAAACCGGGCTGGTCGGTTGTGGGTACTTTCCAATCGACCAGATAGGTGCGCTTGGAAATCCGCCATTCCGGTCCATCTGAACCCTCGCGCTTTTCCCATTCATCGAGATAGCGCCCGCCATAGATATTGCCGCCGAGCGTGCCATCCTCCTGCTCACGCGCGGCTGAGGCTATGCCATAGCATTCGCTGCTAGCTGAGTTTGGCGAGTGGAACTTTATCAATGGCTGCGAAAGCATATGCCAGCGCCGGACGGATGCCTGCTCAATCTCCATCACAACGGGCAGGAAGCCTTTCGCATCGCCCTTGTAAAAGCCGTAATCAATCGCTGCATCAGCCCAATAACAGCCCGCCTGCCCTTCCGCATCGAGCCAGTCGAGCGTGCGCGAATAGCGCTGAAGGATGTCGCTGATCGCTTGCTTATCGAGCAGCTCTTGCAATTGCGGATCCATGCTCATTGGCGCGCGCTCCACCATGGCGCAATATCGAGCGGGAAGAGCTCTTGCGCCTTGCGCTGGGCATCGCTGGCATTGGCAGGCAAAGCGGGGTCTTCAGTCGTCGCCAAACCCCCTCCAGCCCCTTGCACAGGGTCGATATATTCCAGCTTTATGTCGGCAATCACCTCGGCAAAATCATGGCTTTCGTGATGGTCGGACATTTGGTGGTGGTAGAAGGCAAGCTTGTCTTTGAAAGAGAGCAGGCAGTAGTAGAAATTCACCCCCTGCCCCTTCCAATATTCATAGCGCACCACGCCTTCTTCTGTGGCGAAGGTTTGCTTGACCATGTCCTGCATGATCGCTTCCCACTTTGTCTCTTTGCCGGGCTTGATCCGAATATGCGCGAGCAGGCTGGCCATGATTTCTTCCCTTGTTCAACTCTTGGTGAAATTGAGCTTCAGCTCATTGGTGCCCAGCATAATGCCGGGCTGTTTGGCGAAAGAATTGCCGGGCGCGAGCGACATCGCGCTGAGCCGGTCAAGCAATCGGTTCCATGCAATCGTCTGCTCCAATCGCGACAAGCCAGCGCCCGGGCACACGCGCGGCCCCGCTGAAAAAGCGAGATGCCGGGTTGCTGCCTTGCGGTCGAGCTTGAGCGCCTTGGGCTCATCAAACTCATGGGGGTCGATATTGGCTGCTGCCCAGCGCAAATGGAGCGATGATCCGGCAGGCACATCAACGCCTTGGAAGACTTCATCTTGGCTGGTGGTGCGAGTAGAGAGCCCTTGAGTGGGTGAGCGAAGCCGCATGCCCTCTTCGATAAAAATGCGGATATGGCCACGCTCGGCCCGCAGCGTATCGAAAAGCCCGGCATTCTCGCACACCAAGCGCGCTTGTTCGACCAGCGCATATTGCGTTGTCTCCAACCCGCCGATCACCATCGCATAAACGATGCCGTTGATCTCATCATCACTGAGCTTGCGGTCGAGCGCTTTGTAATGAACCTGCGTCAAGAAACTGATCATATCGTCTTGTGGGTCAGCGCGCTTGGCCTTCACAGCATCGCGGACATAGTCGGAAAAGCCATCGAGCAGGCGGAACTTTTCAGCCGTTTGTTCAGGCGTCAGCTTGTTGTTGTGCCCGCAGCCATGGACATAGCTCATCACTTGCGCATTGCCCCAAATTTCCAACTGAGCGACATCCTCCAAAGGAAAGCC
>CALLIO010000328.1 GCA_938009055.1 uncultured Altererythrobacter sp. | reverse complement strand
TGCCGGTGTCCAACTCAGCAATCCGCTCCTTGATCTCGCGAATATCCTCCGCAATCACCGTGAAAAAGCACCGCGCATTGCCGGAAAGGCTAATCAGCGCATTGGTGCTGCTATCCGATAAAGCCCGCTCCCAAACGCCGTTGTTCAGCGTTGCGCGGCCTGTTTCCCATGCGTTGCCGTCCTCAAGGACGTAAGAAACTGTGTCGCCCTCAACCAAGCCCGCCTGCGATGGCGCTTGATAGCCGTCACCAGCCCGTACAAAGACAATCGGGCCTGTGCCTATCGTGTCTGTCTCGAACAGAACGCGGTCTCTATAACTCATAGGTCATCCCGCGTTGTGGTGTTTGGCACCGTAAAAATCTGGTTGTCAGGCCGGTTATTGGGCACCGCGACACCCTCAGGCGCTACCTTGGGCGGCTCCAATTGTGGCTCGCGATAATCCCAATCGCTTTTGCAAACCATCAAGCCGGTCCACTCCTTGCGGAGCTCAGCCAAAGGGTATTCAAAACCGCATCGATCACAGATGGCGCGAACCTTGCCCGGCGTGTATTTCTTGGGCTGTCGCATGGCTCACCTGCTAAAAAGAAAGGTGCCCCGCCTTTAGGGCGCGGGGCCTTCCCATGTGGCTTATGCGCCAGGCGACCCGAACACACCGCGCCAGTCAGCAACACCAGGAACGTAGCGCTCCGTAGCCTTTGCTTTGGCGTTTTCAGTGTCGAAATCGTTATCCTGCGTGAACTCAAGCTCACGGCGCTGGAAACACATCAGACCGTTCGGAATGTCAGTGGTGAGACACCACGCATCCGGCGAATCGAGATATGGATCCATCACGACATTCTCAACAACACCGCGCACCTTCAAGGCGTTCAGGTTGTTGGTATTCGTGCTGTCCGTTGAGGCACCCGATTGCAAATCGCTTTCGAGAATACGCATTGCATTCGCCCAGTTGGACGGATGAATAACCAAGGTTTTAGGCTTGGCCGCGATCACATGACCGCGTGCGTTTTCCATCAGCATGATCTGCGTTGCAGCGTCTTCAAGGCCGGTTTCCGACAAGTCGGCTGCGGCTAGAAGGTTAGACTGCAAAGCGCCGCCATCAACGACGTGCGCAGCCGAGAACAGCTCCACACCATCACCAATCGCGAACGCAGGATCGAAGCCACGGTTCAAAATGTTCGCGTGAACGATACATTTGGTCGTGTTCATCGAGCGAGCGAGCTCAGGTGCGCGGCGCTCAGACAGAACCTTATACTGGTTGTCCTCAATCGCCTCGCGAGTCACGATGTAACCAAGACCGTAAGTCTGGTTAGTGAAGCGAGTTTTGTAGCCCTGCCGATCAGTGTCATACTGAATCGCAGCGCCCTCGTTCTTCACAGCCGCAAAGCCAAAGCCTTGCGCCTCAACGATTTCCTCGTAAGCCTTATCGCTTGTTTCCATTTGGAAGTAAGCCTCGAACGGCTTGCGCTGTTCTTTGTAGGTCTTACCGAAGTAAATCTTAATGCCCGGCCAGAGGGAATCTGGATGGGCTGAACGTGTAATAGCCATCAGTCAGTCTCCTTATACGCCAGTGGTGCCAGCAGCGGCTGTTTCGGTAGTTTCAACGATAGAAACGACCCACAGCGTGTCAGCGCCAATTGCATTGCCAATTTTCTGATTAACGCGGCGAAGGCGCAGTTGCGCGGAAGCCGTGCCAGCAGATGCGGAATCGATAGCGTAGCCCGATTGGCGGGTGACGGTTGATCCGGCACCAGCGACCAAATCGACATTGCTGCCAATATCCGCTGCGGTAAGGCCAGCGGCGTCTGCTTGGGCCTCAAATTCGACATCAGGGCCGACAACCAGCACGTAAGCTTCGCGTCCGCCTTCGCGGTAGCCTTGCTCAATGACTGGTGTAGCCGAGTTGTCTACAGGGTTGTGAGTGAAGCCACGGATAATGCCAGTAATGCGCTCGCCTGCAAGAGCAAGGCGCACGCCTGGAATGCCGGTCTCATCGCCGTCACCAGTCAATACGACTGGATCGCCTTCGAAGAGATCGGATGCGTCCGTGGCTGGAACGAAATAAGTGTCTGCCGCGCCGTTATAGCAATCGCCATTTTTAAAACGGATCGGCCTTAGTCCAAAAGCCATGTCAAATTCCTTTTAGGAGATTTGATTGCCCGGTGGTGAGTAGTTGTCACTTCCAGAGGCAATCGCCTGCTGGGCTTCAGGATGTGCGGTCTGTTGCTGCTGTATTCGCTGTCGATGGGCCTCGCGCTCTGCTCGGTCTTGGGCCATGAATTTCTTTGGCTTCATCAACAGGTGATATTTTGTAGCTTGACCGCCAGCGCCTGTGCCAGCGTGAATTGTTGGTGCGCCGGGAACTTTTTCCCAGTCGTCATTTTGTGTCAGTTGCTCAATCCGGCCTTCGTCATCGACGGCGTGGCGGAAATCCATCTCAGGATATTTCCGCGTGTATTCGTCTGGAATGGCCAGTTTTTGCTGTGTTCCGCCTTTTCTGCGGCGGCGCTCGGTTTGCGTTGCTTCTTCCCGCTTCGGGCGGCCTGAACGCGTAGGCTCTTCTTTATCAGCGCTCATGATCGCGCCTCCATTTGTGCGTAATACTCTTTGGCGAACTCTTCCTTGTCCACGCCGCGCCGCTTCTCGAAATCGAGAGCTTCGGCTTGGGCTTCCTTAGGAAGTGTTGCGAACGACTTGCCGCGCGGCTTACCACCGCGATTGCCCGGCTTGCTCAGCGGGGCAGGTTTTGGCTTGTCAGGCTGCTTGAAGTGCTGGGGGAAGAAATCCTTCGCCTCGCGCTCCACAATCTCTAGCTGTTTTGCAGCGCTCAACCCTTGCTCAGCCAATTGGCCTGCGCGAGTTTGCGCCCATACGGCAGCCTCTTTGTCCGACTCCATCCAAGTATTGCGCTCAAGGAACGCTTGAGCTTCTGGCGCTGGGCCTTGCTGCGGCTTGTGCGTTTCGATCTGCTTGATCGCCTCGCTGGCCTGTCGCGCAGCCTTTGCGTCTCCAACCTCAACAGCTTCGTTGAATTGCGCCTCCCATTTGGAGCGCTCTTCAGCAACCGCGCGTTCAGCCATAGCAGCGCTAGTGCGCGACATGGCGTCGAGGCGCGTTTCCAGACCGCGAACGCTCTTGGAAAGCTTGCTATTGATGTCAGCCGTGGTCTGCACAAACTCATGCGCAGGCTTCCACTTATCAGGATCGCCACGCCAATTCTCTTTCGGCGCCCAACCCATATTTGACGCCACATCCTCTAGGGACGGCGGCGCTTGCTCCTCTTGCGCTTCCTCTGCCCCCTCTTGGGACTCAGGCGCGTCAACAGGAGCCGTCTCCACCTCTTCAGGTGGCAGCTCTTCATCAGCCATGTTGTTACTCTTGTTTGCCCCTAGGCGGGCCGCCTATCCCTGACTTTCAGGGAAACTCTTAAAGCAGCGCCACCAAGCCTGTGCAGGTGGTTCCAGCGGTGCGAATGAAGCGCACGCCAACAGGCAATCCCATGCTTGCGGAAAGCCCTGTGAATGTGGTGTCTTGGTTATCATCCCAGCCTTGGACGACCAAATTGCCGCCGCTGCCGGTGTAAATGCCGCGGCAGCTTGCAGGCAATTCAACATCGCCGCCCGATAGGTCGATCTCGATGAAGTTTTCGCTGTGTCCTATATCGCGGTTCATTGGTAAACGCCTCTTAGCTCTTCGTCGTTCATGATGCGGTATTTCCGCCCATCTTCGCCTTTGATTTCTGTCCCAGCATAACGGCGGAACAACACTGTTGCACCGATGCTCAGCGCGTCCGCATGGCCCCAATCGCCGCCCTTGAATGCCATTGGTGAGGCATCAACCAGCAGGCCTTTTTCAGCCGCGCCGTCTTCGCGCTCTTTCGACAATTCAGTTAGGATAATGCCGCCTTCTGATTTCTCCGGCTTCTCATCGATCGCAACCAGGATGTTGTAACCCATTGGCCTTAGGCCAGGTTTGCAGTCTTCAAGCTTCGGTATCATTTATCGCCTTCCAATCTTCATAGGAACTCTCAGGGATGGCGAGGTAGCAATGCGACCGCACACGCGCTTCTGTGAGCGTTTGCGTGTCAACATGGCCCTTTTCCCAAGCCAACTCTGCCCAAATGGACTTTTGCGCCTCTGCATGGCCAAGCATCGCCTTCATGACCCATTCGGTCACGGGATGCTGTTGCCACTCGGCAAATTCTTCGGGGCTAATCGTCACTTTGACCCGCCTCAAACGCAGCTAGCTGCAATTTAGCCGCCTCAATGTCTTGCTTACCCTTCTCGATCGCGCCTTTTTGCGCCATCTCAGGGCCTTTCGATTGCGCGTCGGCCATATCCTTCGCGGCCTTGGCAATTTTCTGCTGCGTATCGGCCTGAGTGTTCTCAAGCTCCATCTTCGCGGCCATTTCCTGCATCGGATTAGGCTGCGGCGGTGGTAGAAGCTTCTCGATGTCCTCTACGTCCGCCGCCTCATACATACGCTGCAATGCCTCGCGTGGATCGCCGCCAACAGCGCCAAGCAGCTCAGCGGTTCCCATCAGGAATTGAGCACGCGCCATCTTCTGCATCTTGGTAACGCTGGATGGGTCGCTAACAGGGCGAATGTCCATGTCTTCAGCGTTGAAGTCTTCAGCGAAATTGGCCGCTGGATCGTCCAGAAGCTCAATGTAATCCTGCGCTACCGATTCATCGGCATACAACGCGATATTCTTGTAGAGCATCGCGTATTCGGTCTTAAGCCCGCGATAAACGCGCTTGTAGATGGCTGTGAAGACCTGCAGGCCTTGCTCGATTAGCGCCAGCGTAGTGCCAACCTGCCCTTGGTTAGACGCATCGCCGCTCAGCACATCCTTGATCGATGCGATGTCCTTTGCCGCGCCCAAAATCATATCCAAAAGATTGAACATAACTGGTGAAATTTGCGGAAATGTCCGCTCGTAAATGCCATCGCGCAACGCAGCGCCAGCCACCGAAACTGTTTTGTATTCGCCGGGCTGCCAACGCAGCATAGACGCCTGCCCTTTGCCCTGAATGCTCAGGCCAGAGCCAATGAACCCGCCGCCCGCTGTTGCAGCGTGGTTGGCATCAATCATCTGGTTAAGGATCGTGTTGATAACGCTTGTGTATTGGTCAAGCAGATGCGCTAGGCCGGTATTGTAGAACTTGCCCTCAGGATGCGGCAGAAACTCATATTTGACGTAGAACTCGCGGCGCTCAATGTAGGCAATACCCTCTTCAGTCGCCTCGATTTGCTCAGGCCCGAAGTCAGGCACAACACGCAAAATCTCTTTCTCTTTGTAATCCAGCGTTACGATGTAAGGCTCATCAATGCCGTCATCGTCTAGGTCGTAATAGCATTGCACCTCAAGCAGCGTCTTAGCTTCATGCTCGTTCGGATCCATTGGAACCGTGCGGTAACGCCCTGTCGCCATGTCGCGGCGGATTTGGTGGGGAAATACCCCGTCAATCTCTTCCGCAATCTGCGGCGCATCGGCCAGTGTGGCGCTGTCATTGTCCACCACAAGCTTAAGCGCAGGCACAAACCGCGACTGGTGCTTTTTGCCGTCATACCAGCTCTTGCGAAAGCCAACGCCAACCGCAGGAAGCTGGAACAACAGCGTGTCAGTTTCGCCTTCCCAATTGTCCATGCGGTAGAACAGCACTGTGTTCATGAAGTCCGCAACGCGCTCAGCGCGCTTGGCCTTCTCGCCCGGTAGCCGCGCCATCGCAGGCTTAAGCTGCTGCTGCATTTCGGGCGGCATTTTCGCCGCCATAGCCGCTGGCATTGGGCCCTGCGGACCGACCACCATTGGCTGTCCGTCCGGCCCCATCATGGGCATACCATCGTCCTTACCAACGACCTTAACGCTTACCGCCTCGTCGCCCTTGACGATCGCGGGATAGGCGCGTGCGTTGAACTGCATAACCGCCGTTTGCAGCAGCGGATAGTGGACGTTTGACGCCTTCTGCCAGGGATAATCCTTGTCGGGATAGTCGGTCCGCGCCATATCCTCTAGCGCTTTGGTTGCAACATCCTCCCAATTGTCGCGCGATTCCTTGTCGCGGTCGTATTGCTCGCAGATTTGATCGGCTAGAGCGGCAAGGTCGTGCGACTCTATATGCTCCGATATGTCGCCATCCATCTGCGCATATTGCATGAGCAACGGCAACGCCTCACTGGGCGCGGCAGGCTCAATATCCTGTTGTTCCATCGCGTCCATGATGATTCCCGTGTTCGTGCTGAATGTCAGCCTCTGGTTTTTGCGCAGCGACACACATCAGGCCGAAAGCATCCGCGCCGTGGCTGGCCCAATCGTGCTCAGGCCCAAGCCCTACGTCGCGCTTGTCGTCTCGTTTCTCGTGATACCAAGACAGCGCCTCTAACCCTGACTCGCACTTGGTCTCGTCAATCCAAATTCTGTTAAACAGGCGGCGCGTTACCTCTACCCGCTTCATCGCGGCACCCTTACCCTGATTAGGTATGGTGTGGACCTCAAAGCCCGCCGCTCTCACATGGTCTTCGAAGCGCGTTGCTGTGGTCGGATCGCGCTGGGCCGCATCGTGCGGCAGCACGCAGGTCGCATTGCCGTAGCCATTATCGCGTAGCCAGTGGACATGCGCTGCAAGCGGCTGCCCGACCACCTCGTAGTAATCAACCACCCTGATACGGTCGCCCTCAAATTGGGCAATCCAGATGGCCGTCGCGTCCTTTACACCGATGTCCCAGAACGCATAGGTCTGCAACAGCGGGTCAAGCCCCACATGCGTCACACGCCCCTCATTGCGGGCGATTGTGAGATGCTTAGCGTAGTAAGCGCCCTCAAATACCCGAAGGAACTCGCCCTCCCAGATATGCCCGTATTTGTCGGGCAGATTGACCTTGTCGCGCTGCCTCTGGCGATCGAGAACCTCGGGAAACCAGGGGTTATCCCGCCAGTTTATCTCAGCCACCTTGTAAAGCGGATCCTTGGCCAGCCTGAAGCGCTTGTGCGTCTCAGAGCGCTTGCTCTCAGGGTTCCACGTCACCCAGCATTCGCTATCCTCTTCGCGCAGCGTCGGGATAAGCTTAGTCCAGGCCTCGTCTGTTACCGGCTCAGCTTCATCGGTCCAGTTTAGCAGGATGCGTGCCTGGCCTTTGATGCTGTCGATGTTGCGATCGAGACCGGCGAAGGTGTATTTAATCCGCTTGCAATTGGTGCGGATGAACTTCTCGCCAATCTCGAAGTGCGCAGCCAACCAAGGCTCACTCCTAATCGCCGCCTTAACCTCTTCAAGCGAGCTATCGGCCAGGCTGTTCATGAACTGGCGAGTGCAGAGTATTTGCCCCTCTCTGCCAGCCTGAGACCACATGTAGGCCCGAACCGCTGTCATCTTGGCGAATGTGCGTGTCTTGCCAGACCCGCGCCCGCCATAGGCTCCCCTTACATCGGCCTTGCCTAGGAATATCGGTTCGAGCTTCTCGGGAAGCTCAATCGTCGCTTGCGTCACTCGCTTTCACGCCGCGCAGCACAACCTCGCTCACAGACATTTCGATAGCGCCGCCATCTTCGCCTGAAATTTCCTTGGTTTGCAACCCAGCGATCATCTTGGCGAACTCGTGCGGGCGCTCTGCAATCATGGCTTCAATGGCAGCTATGCCCTTGTCTTGCCACGCTTTATCTAGGTCGCGAAAGAACGCTTCGCTAAGATTTGCGCGGGCACCACGCGGCCTTCCTGGCCCGCCGTTATTGCCCGGTAGAAATCGGCCAGTCTTCGGATCTTGCTCTGGCGGTTCCTTGGTCTTTTCCATAATCGGCACCCTTTGGCGCTACTCGTTGGTGAATTTTACCCGCCGCGCGACTATCGCGTCTTGCTTACTTGCTCGATTGTGGGGCGGGATGGCCGTGGGGCCGAAACGAAAAAAGCGCCCACGGTTTCCCGCAGACGCAAAAATTGATGATCGTCCTATTGCACATTTCAAAGCCCCCGTCAAGCACTTAATCGCGCATGGGCAATAATTTTATCATCATGCCGTATGCTGGCGTGATATTTCTTCGCCAAAGCAGGCCAGCGATCCAGCTCGTCCTTGAGCATTTGCCGTGCCGTGCGGTGCCATGACTTACCGTAGCGCTTGGCAATGCCTCGCATGTCGTTGTCCTCAAGCACCATATCGATCACCATGCGTCGCGGTAGCGGCAGTCCGGTGCGCCATTCGCTGTAAGCGCCCTCTAAGCGCATCATGCGCAGGCTTTCGTTAAGCGCGCCATTGGCAGAGCCAGAACAGTCGACACGCGCCTCCATGCTCGCACAGCGCGATTCCACGGACCTTTGGAGGTATTCGGCTATCAGGGCTATTTCCCGCGCTGAGAGAAGCTGCTCGTCGCTTAGCGAGCCTCTTTCGTTCATGTGGGTGAGTGCGGATCGGGTTTGCCTGCGCCGGTATGCTTGGCTGGTGGTCTGAACATCATCAACGTGTGTGACTGAGGTTTTGTCAAACTCGCCGGTTAGAAGCTGCTCGTCGGTTGGCGCCTGGATGCGCTCTTTGGGTTTGGTTTTGCCCATTGCTCAGCGCTCCAATAGTTTCTTGATGCGGCGTAGGTCTTTGTCTGCGATCGCGGTTTCTCCGCCCCTCTTAGCTTTGACGGGCAGGCGCTTTTCGAGCTTGCGCGCTTCGGCTTGTCGCTTTTGTCGTGGTGTTTGCGTCATTGGTCATCCTTGGTTTTCCCTCTCCAAG